>JAEWZA010000251.1 GCA_023395575.1 Bacillota bacterium | reverse complement strand
GCCATATGCTATGAGTGTAATTGTATCAAGAGCCATTCCTGAAATTGATGGATTTAAGCCATCACATAGAAAGCTACTCTACACCATGTACAAGATGTCACTGCTGACTGGGTCAAGGACTAAATCCTCAAACATCGTAGGTCAAACCATGAAGCTAAATCCCCACGGAGATATGGCAATATATGAAACTATGGTGCGTTTAACAAGAGGAAACAATGCACTACTTCATCCCTTTGTTGATTCTAAGGGGAATTTTGGAAAGCAGTTTTCAAGAGATATGAAGTTTGCTGCACCTCGTTATACTGAGGCTAAGCTGGACAAGATATGTGAAGAAGTATTCAAAGATATCGATAAAAATCCTGTTGACTTCATGGATAACTATGATAGTACCATAAAGGAGCCAGTTCTCTTACCAACTACATATCCCAATATATTAGTAAACGCAAATCAAGGAATAGCAGTTGGCATGGCTAGCAATATATGCAGCTTCAATTTGAAGGAAATCTGCGAAACAACCTCTGCTCTTATTGATAATGAGAATATTGATATTACAGAATATTTAAAAGCTCCGGATTTCTCATCTGGTGGTCAATTAATATATTCTGAAAAGGATATTAGGGATATATATGACAATGGAAAAGGTGGCATCAAGGTTCGTGCTAAGTACAATTTTGACAAAGCCAACAACTGTATAGAAATAACTGAAATACCTTATTCAACTACAGTTGAGGCAATAATGGATCAAATTATCGAATTGGTTAAAAGCGGAAAGATAAAGGAAATTACTGATGTCAGAGATGAAACAGATTTAGGCGGGCTAAAGCTTACAATTGATATCAAGAAAAATACCGATGCTGATGCTCTTATGAACAAGCTTTATAGGTTTACTCCATTACAGGACAGCTTCAATTGTAACTTTAATATTTTAATAAATGGAAAGCCCAGAGTTATGGGTATTAAGACCATTCTTAATGAATGGATCAAATTCAGAGTAGAATGTATAAAACGTCAGACTTTTTTTGATATTGGTAAAAAGAAGGACAAGCTTCATCTATTACTGGGACTAAAGAAAATATTGCTTGATATTGATAAAGCAATTGCAATAATTAGAGGAACAGAGCAGGATGCATTGGTTGTACCAAACTTGATGAAAGGCTTTGATATTGATCAAATTCAATCTGAGTTTATCGCTGAAATAAAGCTTAGAAATCTGAACAAAGAATATATTTTAAACAAGGTAAGTGAAATTGAGGATTTAATTAAGGAAATATCAGATTTAGAGGATATTTATAAAAGTGAAGCACGAATAAAGAAGATTATCCAAAAGCAGCTGAAGGAAGTAGCTAAAAAGTATGGACAACCAAGACGTACAGATATAATCAGTGAAGAGCATATTGAAGAAATAACAACAGAACATCTTATTGAGGATTACAACTTGAAGCTATTTCTTACAGAACATAATTATCTCAAAAAGATTACTCTAGTTTCCCTTAGATCAAGTTCTGAGCAAAAGCTAAAGGATGATGATACAATAATTCAAGAGGTGGAAACTCATAATAAATCGGAGTTGTTGTTATTTTCAAACAAATGCAATGTGTACAAAATGAAGATATATGACATACCTGATTGTAAAGCCAGCAGTTTGGGAGAATATATTACAAATCTGTTAGGTCTGGATAATGATGAAAAGATAGTATATATTACAGCTACAGACAACTATGAAGGCTATATGTTATTTTTTTATGAAAATGGAAAAGGTGCAAAAATTGAAATGTCAAGCTATGCAACCAAAACAAATAGAAAGAAGCTAGCGAATGCTTATTATAGTGAATCACCATTGGTAAGAATGATGTTTATAAATAGTGATATAGATTTAGCAGCACAAAGCAGTATAAAAAAGGTTCTGGTTTTCAATACAGAAGAAATTAATCCAAAAACTACAAGGGCATCACAAGGAGTACAGGTGCTAACCTCTAAAAAGGGAAGTACACTGGTTAGTATACAGACTTTGGAGGAGCGAAAGCTTTCAGATACCAATTATTATAGGACAAAGAATATACCTGCAATTGGCTGCTACCTCAAGGAAGAGGATAAAGTAGAAACACAATTAAGCTTGAAATTAGAATAATAAAATTATTCATTTAATAAAAAGGAGACAAATATATGAGCAAAAATCCAATAGTAACAATTGAGATGGAAAGTGGAAACATAATGAAAGCAGAGCTTTACCCAGATGTAGCACCAAATACTGTAAATAATTTCATCTCCCTTATAAACAAAGGTTTTTATGATGGAGTAATCTTCCACAGAGTAATACCAGGATTTATGATACAGGGAGGAGATCCAGACGGTTCAGGTATGGGCGGACCAGATTACAGTATCAAAGGTGAATTTTCTACAAATGGTTTCAAAAACGATTTGAAGCATGACAAGGGAGTTTTATCTATGGCAAGAACGATGGCTCCAAACTCTGCAGGTTCACAATTCTTTATAATGGTTGCAAGAGCTCCTCATCTAGATGGACAATACGCAGCATTTGGTAAAGTAATTGAGGGAATAGAAGAAGCAGACAGAATTGTTAGTGTAAAAAGAGACAGCAGTGATAAGCCAAAGGATGCACAGGTTATGAAAAAGGTTACAGTTGAGACTTTTGGCGTAGAGTACCCTGAACCAGATAAGGTTTAAAATTCAAGATTAATACAAAAACACCTTGTTGAAAAGGAGACAGAGCTTGTACAGCTGATTCCTATGTGTATCAAGGTGTTTTTATTTTTGTAAGAAAACCATTATATAATAACTTCAAGTAGTATCTGAAGAAATCTAAAAATGGATGAACATAGATAATTTTATAAAATATATAATTAATACAATTATATAAAAGAACTAGAAAAATTCATAAAATGATAAAATAAAATAAAAATCTACATATTGCAACAAAGAATGCGCTATGTTAGAATACCTTCATAATATAAAAGGAGGAAAATTATGAATATTAGAGCAATGTTAAAAATGCTAGTGATTACTTTTTTGATTACTAGTCTTAGTGTAGTTCCTGTAAGTGCAGCCCATGAGGAAAATGTTGATTGGGGAGATGCAGCGTATCAAATAATTGTGCCAGGGTTTATTGAAGGCAGAGATATAACTGTGGATGGTGAGACAGTACCTGCTATTGTTGTTGAAAAACCAGAGGCAAATAGTAGAGGTACATATGATTTTTTTGAGATTGTTACAACTGATCCTAATGCTGTTACGATTACTTCAAGTGTGTTAACGCCTACATTTGAACAGATGGGTGATTTCATGGCTGATCTGGAAGACGGCAGGGTCACATACAATCCTTACTTGTACGAGTATTTTGATATATTAGGAAAAGAACCTTTATATTTAGGTTTTTCTTTTAGAAATCAAGATTTTGAAGTAATATATGAGTTCCCGCTTTGGGTTATCTTTGAAGGTGAATTTGAAGATGTATATGATTTTTTAGATGAATTTAAAGATGATCTTGTAGATGAATATGAATATGTAGATGAATATGAACTTGAAGATAAAGAGACTTCATCTTCAACACGTGAATCAACGCTATTACCTATTGAGGTTAGAGAAGTTATAGCAAAGCCTGCGACTCCAACAGTTATTATAGATGGAAAGCAAATTGCTTTTTATTCATATAATATTGACGGGTATAATTATTTCAAGCTACGTGATTTAGCTATGGCATTTTCAGGTTCAGAAATGGAATTTGAAGTATCTTGGGATAGTGTTAGTAAGACAATAGACATTCTACCTGGAGAGACTTATACTTCTGATGGTAAGGAACTTGTTGCACCTACTACAAAGGGTGATGTAAAGGGCGTTACTAATAGGTCTAGAATATACCTTGATGGAGAAGAAATTTATCTAGAAGCTTACAATATAAATGGAAATAATTATTTTAAGCTCAAGGATCTTGCGAATGCACTGGATTTTAGCTTAGTATGGGATGGTGTTAAGAAGCAAATCATTATTGATACAACTACCAGCTATACAGAGCAATAATGGTTATTTCGAGAAGCAGCAATACCTGTGATATATAAGTTTATAAGCCTTCAAAGCATATTATGATAAATATAGTGATATATATTGTTTTGTGAATGGCTAACATGAAATTTCAAATAACTAAAAATAATAGCACCTTCTAACAATTACAAACAAAGCCGAAAAAGCTTGGTTCTATATTGTTACAAGGTGCTATTTTATGTTGTACAGAACAGTAAACTGCTTAATTAGTACTCCCGTGCAATTTATATCTATGGCTCGCTCACAAAATTGACGCTGAATTAGCTGCGGTGAAGAGCAAGTATTTCTTGCATCAATTTTTAAATGATTCTAGCCGAGCTTCGCAATTAGCTATATATTGCACTCGCGTACTATTTAATATGTGCTTTTAATATCTGTTTTTTAATTTTGGTAAGGGTTTTTTACTAATTCTATTGGCTATAGTCCTCGCAACAAGCACTCCACTTGCACTTGCCTGAGAAAGTCCTCTTGTTACACCAGCGCCATCACCGATAGCGAACATATTAGGAAGTAATGTTTCAAGCTCATTGGTTAATTCAAGCCTTGAACTATAAAACTTAACTTCAACACCGTATAAAAGGGTATCATAGTTCGCAGTACCTGGTGCTATTTTATCCAATGCATATATCATTTCAATAATATTGTCTAGATGCCTTTTAGTTAATACGAGGCTTAAGTCGCCCGGAGTAGCATTTAATGTAGGATGCGTAAAACTCTGATTCAGTCGGTGCGCATTTGTTCTCGTACCTTTTATCAAGTCACCAAATCTTTGAACAAGAACACCTCCACCAAGCATATTAGATAGTGACGCAATCCTCTTGCCATACTGATACGGTTCATTAAATGGTTGGGTAAATCTATTGCTTACTAACAGGGCGAAGTTGGTGTTTTCGCTTCTAAGCTCAGGGTCCGTATAACTGTGCCCGTTAACTGTGATTATATCATCAACATTTTCAGATACAACATGTCCATATGGATTCATACAAAAAGTACGTACCAAATCACCATATTGCTTTGTTCTGTAAATTAGCTTTGACTCATAAACAACATCGGTTATATGTTCAAATACTTTTGCAGGAAGCTCAACACGTACACCGATATCAACCTGATTGTTTATCAAATTTAACTTTAGCTGCTTGCATTGCTTAGAGAACCATTCAGCACCTGATCTGCCAGGTGCAGCAATAAGATAATTACAGTTAATGCTTTCACCGCTGTACAATTCTATTTGGTAACCTTCTTGTGAAGGCAGGATGTTTAAAACCTGAGTATTACACTTGATTTCTAGTAGCTTTGTCATGTGATTGTACATGCTTTTTAGTATTTCAACATTATTTTCTGTTCCAAGGTGCTTTACTGAAGCTTGCAACAAATGGAGATCATTTTCAATGGCTTTTTTTTCGATTATTTTAGCTGCATCAGTGTAGGTGGAATACTTTTCATTAGTTGCTCCAAATTCAACATTAACACCATCAACATAATTGATTAATTTCATAACTTCGGCATCATCTAGATAATCATTTAGCCAGCCGCCAAATTCTGTTGTGAAGTTAAACTTGCCATCGGAAAAAGCACCTGCGCCACCAAAGCCACGCATTATGTCACAGCTCTTACATCTAACACAATCTTTAATTTTATTGGCAACGATAGGACAAGTTCTATCATATATATTGTTTCCTTGCTCTATCATCAATACCTTTAGCCGTGGGTTTAGTTTTGTTAACTCATAGCCTGCAAATATACCTGAGATACCACAACCAATAATAGCAACATCGTAATTTAAAGTTTTCATAAATACTTCCATGTCTAAAATTTTATTAAGTTAAACAAAAAATGACATGGATTCGGCACCTCCCTTGTAATGATATGTTATTTCTTTAGCCCTTAACCTGCATGTGCCGCATAATAAAAATATATATTTAGGCGTTAAAAATAAATTTACTCACTTATTTAATTATATCTGAAATTGAAGCAAATTACTATGATATGATGTGTTTATACCTTAATAATTATTTGTATTATATAAATATTAATGATATAATTGACAAAAACTAATTAGACAGTTCGTGACCATCCTGTCTAAAACGAGGCAAGAAAATGTCCCACACGGTTGGTACCGCTATGGTATCTGGGCGGTGAGAATATATTCTGCTTCGTTTAAACGCCACTAAATTATGAAATTTTTCTACTACAACCGAAAAATTTTATTCGGAATTTAGGCGTTATAAACAAAACTATGGCGGGCTGCCTGCTTTTTGCAGGGCAGTATTTTTGTTAGCAATAATTTGTTGCGTGCCAATTTAAGTCAATTGTGGTTCATACATCAAAGGGCAGTATATTTGATTATAGCCGAGAATAATTGATTTTTGTTTATGGATTTTAGTCACAGCTTTAAGTCTAATGAACTAAAAATGTAGGGGGATATAGTTCATGCTGAAGCCTTATGGGCTTGTGATAAATAAAGGGCATGAAGCAAATTATGAATAATAAAAAAATAAGATTGATTACTATTTCAGCTATGATATCTGCAGTATATTTAGTACTAACATTTATTTTTTATCTTACTAGCTTTTTACCATACCAGATTAGATTTGCTGAGGCACTTGCTGTATTGCCGTATTTTACGCCTTTAGCAATTCCAGGGTTGTTTGTGGGTTGTGTAGTAGCAAATATAATTGGAGGCAATGGGATATGGGACATAGTTTTCGGCAGCTTAGCAACATTAATTGCAGCCTATCTTACGTATAAAATATCCTATAACAAGCCAAAAAGAAAGCTGTTGGCACCGCTACCTCCTATAATTATTAATGCAGTTATTGTTGGGACTATGCTTAGTATTCTTTATGAATTACCACTGTTTGTGACAATGCTTTCAGTAGGCTTGGGACAGATAGTTGCCTGCTACTTAATAGGTTTTCCTTTGATGCTGATAATTGAGAAAAATAAAAAATTAAGAGAGCTTTTTGATATAAAAAATGATAGCGGCATAAGCAATGGATGGTAAAGCTGGAAGGTATCAAAATGTTGAAAGCGAAATGGTTTAGGATTGAAATTGCAATATTCTAATCATTATATACAACAGCGAGGTTTGTTTTGAAATATAAACGAAACAAGAGGTATTATCTTTATGAATGCTAACAGAATTATGATTTTTGGCAGTGCGTTTTTTACTATTGTATTGATTTGCTTTGGAATGCTAAAATATTCATCAGGTGGAACAAGTGCAGGGATTTTTTATTTAATAGGTGGGCTTGGATTTTTCATTGTTTTTATATCATATAAGAGTAAAGAAAATAAACGTTAAATATTCAAAATACCTTGTTAATACTAATGTAATAATGATAAAATCATTGATATGAGAATTTTTAACAAAATAAGTTGTTAAGAGTACTTAAAATAGTATATATTTATGCTAAATTTCAGGTTAAGGATGTGTTTTTATGGAGCAAGCAGAACAAAAAAAGAGGATTTTCAGTGGTGTTCAGCCATCAGGAAATCTTACTATAGGCAATTATTTGGGAGCAATAAAAAATTGGATTCCAATGCAGGATGAATTTGAGTGTCTTTATTGTGTGGTAGATTTACATACACTCACTGTAAGGCAGAAGCCAGCAGAGCTAAGGCAGAGAAGCTTGAATCTTTTAGCACTTTATATGGCTTGTGGACTTGATCCTCAAAAGTGTACTTTATTTATGCAGTCACATGTTAGTGCACATGCTGAGTTGGCGTGGATTTTAAATTGCTTCACATATATGGGCGAGTTAAACAGAATGACTCAATTTAAAGACAAGTCACAGAAACACAGTGATAATATAAATGCAGGCTTGTACACGTATCCAGTACTTATGGCTGCCGATATTCTCTTATACCAGACAGACCTTGTACCAATTGGACAGGATCAAAAGCAGCATCTTGAAATAACAAGGGATATTGCTGAAAGATTTAATGGTATTTATGGTGATACTTTTGTTGTTCCTGAGGCATATATTCCAAAGATAGGTGCTAAAATTATGAGCTTGCAGGAACCAGAAAAGAAGATGTCAAAGTCTGATGAGAATGAAAATGCATATGTATTCTTGCTGGATTCTGAGGATGCAATTATGCGCAAGTTTAAGAGAGCTGTTACAGATTCAGAAAGAGAAATAAGATATGATGTTGAAAACAAGCCTGGAATAAGTAATTTAATAAGTATTTATTCAGCAACAACAAATAAAAGCTTTAGTGATATCGAAAAGGAATTTGATGGAAAATCTTATGGTGACTTAAAGGAAACTGTTGGTCAATCCGTTGTAGAAACATTAAAGCCAGTTCAACAAAAATATAATGAGTTTTCTGCTAACAAGGATTACCTAAACACTATATTGAAAGAAAATTCTGAGAAAGCAGCCTATATGGCAAGAAAAACACTTTCGAAGGTTTATAGGAAAGTAGGGCTTGTACCTAGAGGATAAAATTTCATATTGAAGCTAGGTGTTATAACGAGGCAAGAAAGTGTATTCCATTTCTCAAAGTGGTAGGTATCGCTTTGGCTTTAAGGCGGTAAGAATATCTTCTGCCTCGATGAAACGCCGCCGATGTAATAAAATTTTTCTGCAATCGAATAATTTTATTTTGAAGCTAAGCGTTTTATTGATGGGAACTCATTTCAATTTAGAGAAGTAGTTCCCGTTTTTATGTAATATTATCTGATTTTTGTATAAAAGTATTAAAATAAATAACAGGCAAAGTTTGCTTGATTAGAGGGATAAGCTAAATATGGGGATTTTAGAACTAATACTATTAGGAGTTGGACTTTCGATGGATGCAGC
>JAEWZA010000066.1 GCA_023395575.1 Bacillota bacterium | reverse complement strand
GCTTTTTATTTTTTAAAATTCTCATATCACTTTTCATTTATTATGTCAGCACTCTGCTGGGATTTATCGCTATTATCGTTTTTCTTATCTTTCAAATATTTTACTCTTTCTTTTAAAGTACTTTCTGCTAAGTCCTCGGATATATTATCCTTTATAAACTGTACTTTGTTTCTTGCACTAGTTTTACCGTCTTTTATCAGCATATCTCCTTGCTGAGGATTTATAGTAGAGCACGGAGCATCTCCGTAGCTTTTCAAAAAGAAGATATGTCTTTCACCTAATTGATAGTATTTTATGCCATCCATACTGTATTCTCTGTCTTTGTATAATCCTCCGTATTGCTTGATTTTAATTATATCGCCTGCAGAATAATTTCCTTTTATTACTTTATTTATCTTGATTTCTGAAACTGTATATACATGACTTACAGATTCCTTCTCTCCTGTTATGGTATTGGTAGTCTCCCCTGTTACCAATTCCTCTGGCTCGTTAACCTTGATAACCTCACCTATTACTACTGTATCCGCCTTTTTATCTGCTTGATCATAATTTTCGTAATATCTATATGACGCTGATGCACTACCAGGTGTTGATGAAGTATCAGATAAGTCATTAAATGAAATATTATTATTTAAAACTTCTACAGGTGTTCTATTAATAAAAAAAACAATTAAAAGAATCAGTCCCAAAAAAAGTATACTAAGTGAACTGATTAAAAGCTTTTTATTTAAAATTTTCATAATCTTTCCTCCTCTTATTGATTACCAATTTGGCCACAAATAATCAACTGCATTTTTATCATATGTTTGTGGTGTATTTACTGTCAAACTTGAAGAACGCATTATAGTTTTCCCCGGATCTGCATCGTCATTATGTGCAAGGCCGAAAGCATGACCCAATTCATGACAGGCTGTTGCTTGTTTTGCAAAATCATTTTCAGAGCTAAGTTCAGTTGTATTTAATGTTATTTTAAATTTTGTTGTAATGTAAGATCTGGTTTGAGCACCACTTGTATCAGTTTCAAGCGGTTCGTATAAACCGAACCAAGTCTCAATTTCCGCACTTTGCCTTATTTTATTAGGATTTGATGTACTTGTAGATATATTTCTAGACAAATTACAACTATTCCATGAATTTACTGCATTTACTGTATTGCTAAAATAGGGTGCCGATAGATATGTAAAGGTATCTATATTAAGTGTGGCATATTTATATCCAAACGGATTCGAGTAATATGTAAGAGCAAATACATTTGATGCCACAGCTGCAATAGAAAGAGAGCAGATAACGACAAATAAAAATAGTTTTGTTTTTTTCATTTAAATTAATTCTCCTTAATTTTTATTCATGTACTTCTTACTTCTTAAAAGCAATTACGGTTAAACCTCCACCTTACAGATAAATATTTACTATATATATTGTCTCTAAGGATTTTATAATTTTGGTTATAAGAAATATACAAGAAGGTTTCATTCTATAGTAATTATCTTATTAAACTCAAATTTTAAAGCTTTTATCATTATATAAAATTTTTTGCTTTAAGGACTTATGTGAATCACCTCTAATCTACAAATTATCATGTAAAACAATACCATATCATGGTGTTTTTTTCAATAGTATATTTTTATTCCAAATTTAATACATACTCACATATACCCTGTAATCATAGATATCAATAGCAAATACAGGCTTTATCTCATAATTAAGTAATTAATAGAAGTACCCTTTAGCCGGCTAGTTTTACTTAAAACTTCCTTACCCATCGAGTAAGCCCTATAATATAAAAATCTATGGCTGTTAATTATGTATAAACAAAAAAGGTATGAAAGCATATTACACACTTGCTTCCAAACCTCTTTTTTGAATTTATTTATCTAAAATGATTTTAGGGAGTAACACTAACTGCTCAAATTATTATCTAAAGGTAACTTCTATCCTCCTTCCACACTATTTTATTAAGTAGACTTTATCTTCAATTTTCTATATCACCTCACTTGCAAATCAATTACTTCTCAAATCCACAAGTAATTGATTTAGTCATAATGTATAGCATCTATTTTGTCTAGCCGAGTTGGTATAATTTACTCAAATTTCGAAGTTGAATATACTGCTTAAAGCCTAGTAATATCAGGTGTGGTAGCATTATCAATGGAAAGTTGGGTTAAAAATAATTGCATGAATTAGTTGTATGAGAAAAGCTTGCTGAATGAATACAATTTTAGTATTTATGAAATAATAAAAGCAGTATTCATCTATGTTTACGGTTGTATTTTTACAACTGTTCAGCAAGCTCCAAGTTTTTTTGCTAAAAAACCGACACGATGTCGGTTTTAGCACACTATGAACCATGGAGGGTGAATGTGTGAGACGGCAAAAATACTTCGATGAATCATTACTAATTCTAGCAATTATTTTGGCAACAAACCATTGATAATTCTATCGCACCAATAGTGCGAAGTTTGAGTAATTAAAACTTGCTTGTCACAAATTGTTTAGTTACTACTGAATCTCAATTCTACTGCTAAGCTTTTTAGTTTCGCTCTTAGGTAGAACAATTGTCAAAATTCCATTTTCATATTTAGCTGAGACATCTTCAGCTTTTACATTTTGGACACTAAAGCTTCTGCTAGTTGAACCGTATCTTCTTTCCCTTCTGATATAGTTATTCTTCTCTTCCTTTGATTCTTCAGTTTTTTCAACTGAAATTGTGAGCCTGTCATCCTTTAAGTCCAATTTAATATCTTCCTTATTAACACCAGGGATTTCTGCATCGATTACAAATTCATTTTCATTCTCCTTAATATCTGCTTTTATGGAACTTGCACTTACAATTCCCATAAACGGTTCATTAAAGAAATCATTAAACATATTGTCGATGTCAAACAAACCTGATCTTCCTTGAATATTGTTGTTTCTGAATGGTACTATTCCAAACATATAAAACACCTCCATAAAATTTTATTTATATAATATTTTGTTTTTGATTTTGACTTTCTTTGACCTTATGGCTATATTATAATCACTATCTACTCAACCTTCAATATTTGATTTTGACTTTCTTTGACCTTGGTGTTGAATAGAGGTCCCTTACTTTACATTATCCCTTATTACCTCAATCTTTCTTGAATTTCCTAACTTTTTTATTGTTCACTCCAAAAAGCTGAAGAATTTCTCTCCAATTTATAACACCAACCAATGCCATTAAAAATACAGCTATTATAATATATGCAGCTATTGCAAAAAGTGTTTGAATGGGTGTGTACAGGTTCATAAAATTGAAAAAGTTATATATATATTTACTAAAAAAGAATAACACTACTGTCACAGCTAATGGAAAAAGCACCCAATGTCTTAAATCCAGCACCATTCCTGTGTTTTTAACTATAGTGCTAAAATTTAAAATACATACAATAAAAGAGCTAATAATAATGCCAATTATGTATACAGATAACCCATATTTAGGAATCAAAAAATACACAAACGAAATTCTTATAACAGAACCAACTACCGAATTTAACAACAATAGCCCTTGCTTCCCTAAGCCATTCATTATACCCATTAAAATTTGCTGTAAATAGAGAAATATGCAGGTAAATGAAAGCAAAAACAGCGTACTGCCAACATTCTGACCAGGGTAAATCATGTCTGCTATTTTATCTGGATAGCAGGCGAAAAGTGCCATAAAAATAAATCCAAGCACCATAGTTATCTGAATAGACTTTGAAATCCTATAATTTACTCTATTGAAATTTTTTAATGATATAGATTCTGAAATAGCCGGAACCAGCGTTGTGGCAAGCGATGTCGTAACAAGCTCTGGAAAAAGCACCAAAGGCATTGCCATACCCATTAGCTTACCATACTGCTCCATACATTGTATGTAATCTAGACCTCCTGCTAGTAATCTTCTGGGTATTAGTATCACCTCAACTGCCGCCATAATTGATATTATAAATCTGTTAACTGAAATGGGCGCTGCACAGCTAAAAATTGAAGTAAATAATTTTCTTTTTCTTATTTTACCCTTTTCAGATTTTTTATCTAAGAACGAATATTTTTTATATTTATAGCAAACAGCTAGCACGAGCAAATTTGACACTTCTCCTACTGCCATAGCCAAGGTTGCCAGTGCACATGCATACTCAAGTCCAGCCTTTAGAAATTGTGATGCTACAGCCATTACTATTAAAATCTTTATCAACTGTTCCACTATTTGTGATATTGCTGTAGGTGAAACATCCTGTATCCCATAAAAATAACCTTTAAACGCTGAAGCTGCGGCTATTAACGGAATACAAGGAATCATAATAATTACTGAAAAGTAAGTTCTGCTGTCCTTTAATAATTCATTGACAACAAAATCAATATTGATATACAGAAAAACCGAAATAAACGTACTCGCCATCAGCACAAATATTAATCCTACCCTAGAAATTCTTTTTATATTTATTTGATGTCCTTTTGCCATTTCCTCAGCTATTTTTTTTGATACGGCTATGGAAACTCCTGAGGTCAAGGTTAAAATAATTAACGTATAAATAGGTACTATTAACTGATAAAGCCCCATTCCCTCTGCTCCAATTATATTTGACAAATAGATTCTATATACAAAACCAATAACTCTAGATATAAATCCCGCAATCATTAGTATAATAGCACCTGTAATAAATGTTTTTTTTAACATATCCACCTCTTAAATATTGTTTTCTTGATTTGCACTACACTGCAAAAAACCACTATTGGTTTTTGGTGCTTGAAAATGCACTATGTTTCGCACAAACTTTGTTTTCAAGCTATGTACATTTCCAAATGCAAAAGCCCACATTTGGGTTACAAATAATTCTTCTCTACTATTATTATTGAAGTCTGTAACCATTTATGTCTCTATGTTTGAATTGGTTTACCATAAAATACAGGTTGCTCTTTCATACAAATAGGCTTTATAATAGGCCTATCAGCAGCTTTGCGCAAAGCTCTCATAAATGATGGCATAGTAGATAAACATGGCATTTATCACATGGGTATAAGACCTACCCTACATGACTATCAAAAATAACCCTATAATATTTATCTTGCTGATTAAATCAGCTATAGGGAAACTAATGGAGGGCAAATGAATAAAAAACTGCTATCAACTTCTTTAGCATTATCTATTTGTGCAATAGCAATAGCGCCAATTTATACGCACTTGGATATTAACGCAAATACAAGTAAAAATGTTAATGCCATAAGTGAATCAAAGCAATTGGAATCAGAAAAGCTATTACTAAAGAAACAATTATTAACTGGTAATGATAAAGTGATATATACAGAAGACGAGGCAAAAGCAGCAATTGCTACAGAAGATAAAATTATAGCACAGACAAACACTAATGATAAAAAGACTATAGAAAATAAGACAACAACTAATAAATCTAGTTTAAATACAAAAACAGCTAATACAACAACTAAAACTGCAGTAAGTAAACAAAAATCCAAAACCAGTACAAATACAACAGTTAGTTCATCAACTAAAACAACGTCAAAGACAACAACTAGCAAATCTACTACTGCAACTAATAAAAGCACAGCTACAAATAGAGGAACAACATCAACTGTAACTAGCTCTAAAGCAGGTGCTGTAATTAGTACTGCAAAAACCTTTATGGGTGTTCCCTATGTATGGGGAGGAACTACACCAAGCGGTTTTGACTGCTCAGGATATATTCAATATGTATTAGGCAAAAATAATATTTCTGTTCCTCGAACTGCTGCTGAACAGTATAAGATTGGAACAAGTGTATCAAAAAGCAATCTTCGTCAAGGTGATTTAGTATTCTTTACCACCTATAAGGAAGGTCCGTCTCATTTAGGTATCTATTTAGGTGACGGAAAATTCATTCATGCTAGCTCTTCAAAAGGAGTTACCATATCAAGCTTGAGCAGCGATTATTACTCTAGTCGTTACATTGGTGCAAGGAGAATAATAAATTAATATTATGTTGCAAAATTAAATAAGATTATTATGCAAAAAATTGCTAATATAAAAAGGCTTTTAGAAAAATTTTTCTAAAGCCTTTTTCATTTTCTTGTGTTAAAATAAATAATACTATTTCGCATTTAAAATATAGAAGCTAATTTTAATCACTGTTCAATAACATGAAAACTATTCAAAGTATTGAACAATATTTTTGAATTCCACATTTTATGTTGAGAGTTTAAGTGGAGGGCTGTATGAAAAGACCAAGTGAACGTAGTCTTAAAATTTTAATAGCTTTGCTTTCAATGGCCGTTATTTTGCTATCAATAGTCACATTTCTTGCTAAAAACGGCTTTTCTATAATAAATATTTTTCCTAATCCAATTGTTTCTGAGTTTTCTATGAAACCAATGGAGCCATCCCCAGCTGTAATAATAGATGCCGGTCATGGTGGCTGGGAGCCTGGTGCAATGAATGGCTCTATACAAGAAAAAGATATTACACTGGCTATAGCCTTACAAGTTGAAAAAATATTAATAAAAAAAGATATAAGTTACCTAATGATTAGAAATGATGATACTTATATAAGCCTTGAAGACAGAATAAAAATAGCAAACGAAAAGGCTTGCAAACTATTTGTCAGTATTCACAACAACTCCTTCAACGATCCTGCCCAAAGGGGTGTTTTAACAACATATAATCCTTATTCAGAGACTGGAGAGGATGTTGCAATAATTATGCAATCAAAAATCGGTGACTTATGCAAAAAGGACAGAGGCTTAATGCCTCGTCCAAATTTATATGTTTTGCGTTATACAAACATGCCCGCTATACTATTAGAAATTGGCTTTATTTCCAACAAAGAAGACTTAAAGCTATTAACCAGTGTTAGCTTCCAAAAAAAATGTGCAAATCAGATAGTTCTTGGAATAGAAGATATTTTAGCTAAGTATTTTCCTGATGAATTAAAAAGTTCTGAAGAACACTAAAAATTTCTTCTTTATCCGTTAATGTGAAAATCTTTTGCTTAGTATGAGCTGCATCTCTCAAGCCTTTAATATACCAAGCTATATGGGATCGCATTTCAAGTATTCCAGTTCTTTCTCCTTTATGCTCTATCAGCATATTCATGTGCCTGATAATCATTTCTATTTTTTGCTGGGCTGTAGGCGTCTGAACAATTTTACCTTCTTCAAGATAACTATTTATTTGATTAAATATCCAAGGATTGCCTTGAGCACCTCTACCTATCATTATTGCATCACAGCCTGTTTCCTCAAATAGCCGTTTCGCTTCAATAGGTCCAACCACATCACCATTCCCTATTACAGGAATAGAAACCGCTTGTTTTACCTGCTTTATAATATCCCAGTCAGCTTTTCCGCTGTAGTATTGTTCACGAGTTCTGCCATGAACTGCAACTGCACAGGCACCGTTTTCTTCAGCTATCTGAGCTATTTGTACAGCATTGACGGTAGAATCATCCCAGCCCTTACGTATCTTTACCGTAACTGGTTTCTGAGTAGAACTTGAAACAGCCTTTACAATCCTTGCCACCAATTCTGGCTTTCTCATCAAAGCACTGCCCTCACCGTTTTTAGTTATTTTAGGAGCAGGACAGCCCATATTAATGTCAATTATACTGGCATCCGATTTATCCAACCTTGCAGCTACCTCTGCCAATATTTCTGGCTCAGAACCAAATATCTGTACAGCACCAGGCTTCTCCTTTTCATCAAGGAGTGTTAACTGGGTACTCTTCTGGTCATTATAGTGCATGCCCTTTGCACTTACCATTTCAGTATAAACAAGACCACAGCCCTGCTCTTTGCATAACACTCTAAATGGCATATCAGTAACTCCTGCCATGGGTGCTAAAAAAACTCTATTTTTTAATTCAACGTTACCTATTTTCAATGTTTTATTCCTCATTTGAGTATTAGTCATTTTTTTATTTTACCATCTTTTATTGAAAATAGTCTATAATGGCTGCTGAAATTTTTAATTCATCAGTATCTTACTACTCCCTATTTTCTCGCTTCTAATACTGCCATCAATATATTTATTCCATTTATGGCTGATGGAAAACCACAAAAAGCTGTCATCAAAAGCATTATTTCTTTGATCTGCTCAGGTTTCACCCCTATATTCAAGGCCAGATTAATGTGTGTTTTTAACTGAGCCTGAGCAGTCCCCAGAGCAGTCATGGCAGAAATGGAAGCAATTTCTCTATATTTTTTGTCTATGTTATTTCTTGCTGTAATATCGGCTTGACCGCAAATCACAAGCTTTACCAACTCCGGCGAAAAGTCGTTATATGTTTTTTCTAAAAGTTCCACCTGCCTGCTATCAAGTTCTGACATTACCTGTGATCCTACTTTATACCTATCCATAGGTGATATTTCATTTGTTGGCTCAATACCAATTTCATCTTCTATGCCTTTGCTCTTTCGTTCAGTTAATACTGTTCTTAGTAGGTTAATTGCATTGATACACGCTGGAAAACCAGCATACGCTGACATTTGAAGCAATATTTCTTTTATTTCGTTAATGGTACAGCCAACATTAAGTGCTCCATTTATATGCTGCTTTAGCTGTTCTTGTGCATTTCCAAGAGCTGTTAATGCTGCAACTATCGCTATCTCTTTTAATTTTATATCTAAAGCCTCTCTAGTATAAATTTCACACCAAACATACTCAACCATATATTTTTCTAAATCTGGGAATATTGTATTTAAGCTGCTTTTAGTATTGCTTTCCGGCTCTCCTAAAACCTCTTGCATTTTTAAATATCCCTTTTCTAGTCTGCTGCTCTTTTCCATGAAGTCCTCTCCTTTTAGTTAAGCTTATTTTTTATAAGTTCATAGCATTAATTTAATTATAATACGTCTATAATCTTTAAACTTTATAGTTTATTATTTTTCTATTTAAGATAATTCTACATCAAAACCCAAAAACCTTCATATTTTACAATCTATACATAATAAAACACGACTAAACGGCAAAGTTTAATCGTGCTCTTACTACTTTTGTATTATATATAGAATTCTCTTATTCTTATTTCTACTAACAGTTATCTTATAATATAAGTCTCAGTGAATATAAGATAATTAACGGCCTTCATTTATTGCTTTAACAGGACGCGCCTCAATGTACCCTCTGTAACCCATCGGTGCAAGCTGGAACCTCGGTGCAGCTTCTGGTGCCCACTGATAACCATAAATTGTAGGATCAAATTTCTCGATATGTCTCCATACTTCATCAATTTCTTCCATAAAATCATCATCATTATAGGCTTCACCTTGAAAAATCATTAGTTTACAAGGTGGTAATTCTATTATTTCATACCCATCAGGTATCTTATTTGCATAGTCCATCGGAACTTCAACTCCCTGAACATATTGGGATGTACCTTCTCTTATAAGATGCTTTGGGAGCCACATTCCAATAGGCTCATACATCGCCTCCTTCACACTTGTTAGTACTGACCATACATCACAGCCTACTTCCTCACAGTATGCAAAATATTCAGTTGCCTTTATTCCTCGTTTTAATAAAACCTTTCTTGCAGGACGTTCAATGACCTGTACAAACACTGATTTAGTAGTACTATCTTTACTCATCTCTTTTTCTCCTTTACGAAATATTCGGTAGGTTTCAAAAACTTTATTGGGCATAAACAATTTTATTGGCGGTGTACTTTTACTATACTTACTAGGTGGCATCCCAAACTCCTTTGAAAATGCTCTTGTAAACCCTTCGTGAGAATCAAATACAAAGTCCATTGCCACATCAATAATTTTTTCATTATTATCTCGCAGTACCAATGCCGCTTTAGTAAGTCTTAATGCTCGAATATAGTCAAAGGGAGCTTTACCTGTAGCCTCCTTAAATAATCTTGCAACATGCCAAGGTGAATATCCTGCCACATTAGCTAACTCTTTAAGCGTAATTTTTTTCATAATATTTGCATCTATATATTCTTGCATTCTTTGTACTGCCATAATTGCTTCAGCCTCATACATTTTGTCACCTCTTGATGTCTAAATTATATTTCATAAAGTTTATAAATTCTTGACTTCAGTTGCTAATAAGAAAGCAGTAAAACAGTTCTTGAAATTGTATAATTACACTGCATATCCTATTAATATAGGCTATAGGACTTACAGTTTGTAAGGTAAATTATCTAATATAAATTCGAATTTATTTATTATTCTCTTCTTTTCAGTAATAGGAATAGAGTTGATTAAAATTCTCCTATTTTCAATTAAGCAATTTTTAAAGTAGGTCAATTCATCGAGATCATCAAGAATATCCCTTCCGTAATATCCCATTTGAATTAATTGTTCAAAGCCACTTCTTATATCTGGATTTTGGTAATAACTTAAAATCAAGCCTCTTTCTATTCCTACTGTACTAATACCACTTTCTAAATCAGACCACATACTTAAATAATGATCTTTTAACATTTCAAAATCTCGGTATATAGATTTATCGATAACTGAATTAGTTTGAATATTAAGCACTTCTCGGAAAGTTCTATTTGCATCTAAAATAAATAGAAACCTACCCGTATTTAAAAATGCATTTATTACATAATGAATATGAGGCGATTTGTCTTCCTTCATCCAATCACCTTTTGTTGTATCAAACGTAAGCAAGACTGCATCGCTATTATTAGTTTTCATAAACTTTAATATTTCATGATAAATAAAATAATCTCCATATGGGTTATCTGGCTTTTCAATAAGATCACCAACACCAGGAAAAACTTCACCCGACTTTTTTCTAATAAATTCTTTTACCTTTGATTTATCTATTTTTTTTGATAAATTATCAAATTCTTTTTTAAGGAATTCTAATTCAGAACCATCAACTATATCCACAATATTAAAATCACTAAATAAATCTAAATTTGTATCATTGAATTCAATATCTCCAAACGAATTCTTATAGTCTCTAACTTTGCCTTCTAATAGTTTATAAATATCCTTCGCAGTCTCTATAAGACTTATAATATTCTCACCTACGTCTTCAAAGTCTTCAAAAATCATTTTCTTGTCATCATAATATCTTTGCAAAGAGTTAGTTACCTCTTTTTGGTAGTCTTTACATAATTCATCTGACACTAATTCAAAATAATCATTAATAACATTTAATCGATTCTTTATAAACTCTCGCTGTGTTTGATTTGTTATGTACACTCTATCTTTGTTGTCCTTAAAAAAATCCAATATTGCTTCTCTTGATTTTAAAGAAACTTTGTAAACCTGCAATAATACATTTGTATCCAGAAAAATAGGCTCGTTGTCTGACAATTTACTAGCGGTCTCAAATTTCTCAGAATATTTTATTAAGCAATCTTTGTAATCCTTAATACCACACTTACCAATTTTTGAACCAAAGCTAAATTCATTATTAATGGTTAATGTCATACTCATCCCCCTAAAAATGCTATAAATAATTATACATATCGTTTCAATTAGTTCTATGATAGTAGTTGCTTACATTATATCAAAAACCTTTTGTATATCCAATTATTCACAAAAACATACTAAAGCCTCTGCATAATAAGAGGCAAAATCGATGTATGTGGTTTAATTCCACAGTTAAGTTGTATAAACATCAAAGTATAATCTCTAAGCCCTGCAAAATTACTTTTATCAGGTATAAATCCTCTGAATTTTCCCAAAAGAGGCAGTCCACTGATTTGTAATTGATATCATTCTAAATAAGTGAACTCGTATATTTTTTACCAACATTTTTGATTATAAAAAAACGCCAGAAACCCATAATTTCTAGCGTTTGGCGTCCCGAACAGGAATCGAACCCGTATCAGTGGAACCGGAATCCACCGTCTTATCCATTAGACTACCGAGACATTATATAAATATTAAGTTTGTCTACCGTTACTTTACTTATAAATCCCACATAAGATGGCTTAATGCAGAAATTAGTATCGGCAAAATAAAAAATTGCTTTACAGCCATGATTTTTATAGCTAATTCTTCAGTATCAGTATTTGTTTATCACTATAATCCCATACTACTTTTGTCAGTGCCTTTGTATTACCGATACGGCACTCAACTTAAAATCAAATCATTACCATTTCAAACTACTACCATATTATAGCCCAATAATTTAATGTTTACAATATAGAAAACTAATACTTACAAGTAACTTTTTTATTTATGGTTAATCATTACTAATTCCTGCAATTATTTTGTACAAACCATTGATAAATTTGAACACTCATAAACTAAGCTAATTTAATAGGCTGAATAGTAACTATTTATGCTTCAGCTTAATCAGTCGAGAATGCTGCCTAAACCCTAGTGATATAAGAAGTGGTGGCAATATCAAGCTCTATGCGGCTTACCAAGTTCGCTAGCCACATAGAGCTCATAAAATCTATTATTTCGAATATTTGTTTGGTTGTATTTTAAAATTGCTTAGAAAGCTTGAAATTTTTTTGCCGAAAAACCAACACCATGTCAGTTTTAGCGCACTATGAACCATGGAGAATGCCACACCAATAGTCTTTTTATGTTTCAAGCCTGAGTTATTAATTATCTTTGCGCTGGAAATTTATTAATAATCCCAAGTAAATATTGCTTTACCAATGAAAAATCCAGTGCTGTTATCTGACCATCCCCATCAACATCAGCAGCCAGTTCACCACTTGAAGCTGGGAAGTCGGAAATCTGTCCAAGCAGATACATTTTAATTAACGAATAATCTATCGCATCAATCATGTTACTTCCATCAACATCACCATACATAATAGCTGTATCAGCAGAGCTTACTTTTAATAGTACCACTCCATGTGAAGGTACATTGGCTGAATACCCAGTACTAAACGAGCCGCAATCTTCATGCTCCCAAAGGTCACGAACAGCAACAGGACCATCTGCAAGCCCTATATCGCTCCAATTAACAGTGATATTTGCTGAAGTAGCACCTCGATTCAGGAGGGCAACTGCCTTGGTAGTGCCATCTGTTCCTAGAGGTTTACACCACACTTCGAGCTCTCCCGAAGTACTCACCTTAGTACCTTGCACTCCTGCAGCATCTTGATCAATAGCAATGACTTCTTTGTTTGTAAGAATTTCTTTAGTAGCAGGAGTCATATTTCTAATGTCATTTCCAGCAATAAGTGGAGCCGCCATCATACACCACATACTGAAATGAGCTTTGTATTCAGTATCTGTCATATTGCCATTTCCAACCTCCAACATATCCGGATCATTCCAATGACCTGGACCTGCATAGGCAGCCGATTTTGAGTTTTCATCGATAATCCTTGTGATGCTTCCCCAGTTATCAGTAATATCACCTGTCGTTCTCCAAGAATTACCGCAATCTACTAACCACGGTCCCGCAAAATACCAGCAACATATGCTGTAGTAAATAGGTCTTCCTGTTTTTAAAAGAGCATCCCGCATTTTTTCGTAGCCTGCCTGTAGATTACTGTCTGAAGCACAGTTATCATATTTCAAATAATCCACTCCCCAGTCAGCAAAAGTTTGTGCATCTTGCTCCTCATACCCCTGGCTCCCACTCTGAGGAATATTGCAGCAGGTAGTTACACCCCTGTCACCATAAATCCCAAATTTTAACCCTTTTGAATGAATATAATCTCCCAAAGCCTTCATACCGTTAGGAAAACGTTGTGGATCTGGAATGAGATATCCATTTTTGTCACGGGCAGGGTTTGCCATCCAATTATCATCAAGATTGACATACTCATAGCCTGCATC
>JAEWZA010000238.1 GCA_023395575.1 Bacillota bacterium | reverse complement strand
TGTGTTTCAATTCCTTATAGGTATTCTCTAAACCCACTTTTATAGTAACAAAAACTTCTAAAACACTACACTTGAGGCCTTCAAATATAATTTAAAGGAAAATTCTATATTTATAAAGTATTTTTATAGTATCTTAGATTACAAGGCATACAGCGATTTAATCTTGCTGTCGACCCCCCATGATTTATACACTATTACCTATCGACATCATATGTAATCTTAAATATTATGTTTTCCACTAATTAAATACTTGTTATTATAAAAACAAACATACAATCTTCCAATTACCAACCTTTACCTTTTCAAGTGTGTCTACATCTGAATCATATGGAACCGTCATTGTATATTCGCCTCGCCCACCACTTCATTCCAAGACTTTAGTTTATTTGGAGAAGTATACTTATAACTGCTGCACCTACAATTCTATAAAGAAATGCAGCAATTATCAGTAAAAGAACGATATGCAGAATGATTAAAAACTCGTGGATACATAAAATAAATCTTATAAGAAACCAATCAACACTAATATTAATTCTGAAACCTCATCAACTGACCTTTATCAAAGGTCCATTCGGGAGTTCTCAGCACTTCACCAAAATTCACTGAGTACCACGGACTTAGTTGTTCATTTTCAGGATTTTTAAGAATATGAATATCCTGTGCTGGCATGTAGCTCTGTGCTAACAGAAATATTTTTTCTCCAGTTTTCTTGTCTTTTGCCATGTCCATAATTATGACAGCATGTCCAGGAGTAGCACCCTTCAAAAATAAATCTCCAATCTGCATATTTTCAATGGTCTCGTTCTTCATTTCTTCTGAGAGCGACAAAGTTCCTGCATATGCAAAAACCATATCAAGATATTTTCTAAAACTGCTGTATTCATTGGAATATTGTGTTTTTTTAGTCCAATAGGTTTTATTCCCATCAATTACAATCCTATTTCCGTTCATCCAGTTTAAGTAATCAGCATTAAATCCATTTGTAAAATTAAAATGTATTCTTTTATATAGTCCCTGTCCGTATAAGTATTCTGCTCTTAATCTAATTGCTGCATCAGCACATTGCTGTAAATCCCGTTCTCCAACATCTATATCAAGTACAGCAACGTGTACATCTTTATTTGTTACATCTCCGTTGTAAAGCTTTATTTTTTCACCATCAGGCTTTACTGGTAAATTTCTTAGGTATTGACCATATGAGTCATTTTCCACATTAATCCGCTCAAAACCCTCTGGTACTTTTATTCTTTCTCCAACGGTGCTACCACTTTTATTAATAAGTTCCTCAACATTTTTCGCAACTGGAATAGCTTCATCCTGTAAATCAATTTTTTCTGAAGCCTTAACTGTTTCATTTGTTGTTTTTTTACTTTCATCAATATTATTTTCATTATTAAAATTATCAGTACAGCTAGTGAGTAACAGAAGCATAATGCTAGCTAAAATTAAGGCTCTCTTCATTGTTTTCCTCCACAGTTTTTGGTTGAGAGTATCTATCAATCAGCATTACTGCATTTTTAGATTCATAACCTCATTTTCAATTTCATTTAAATGCAATAACACATGCTTTCTGTATATTAATTAATCTCAATGCTCTGCTTCAGCACTTCCGCCATACTCCTTAATTCAGAAGCATTATTGGATATTTCTTCAACTGTTTCATTTAATTGATCAGTAGAAGCAGTAGTTTCTTCTGTACTAGCAGCATTTTCCTCACTTATTGCCGACAAGGATTCTATAGTCTCTACTAATGTGTCTCTATGATTATCCAAAATCATTATTTTCTCATAAATACTCTTAATGCTGTTACTAGACTCCTCTACTCCGTCTCTTACTACTTCGAATTGCTTTCTTGTATCATCTAGCTTACTCTTTTGGTCTTTGATTGCTATTTTAACACTTCCCACAACCTCAAGAGATTTTTCAGACTCATTCAGTAATTTGCTTAGTATATCCGCTATTTCTTTAGCTGATTTACTTGACTGTTCTGCCAATGCTTTTATTTCACTAGCTACAACACCAAAACCTTTGCCATTTTCTCCTGCTCTTGCAGCTTCTATGGATGCATTCAAACTCAACAAGTTAGTGCTTTGAGTTATATCTGATATAACATCAAGTGCTTTCTTAATATCTTCAGCTGCAAAATTTGTAGCTTCCGTCTGACTTGCTATTTTATCAATAGCACTCATTGTATTATTTGCTGACTCCTCAAGTTTATCAGCTATTATATCCGCCTGCTCACTAGCCTTACTAATATCTTGTGCTCTTGATTTCAATACATTTACAGCATCTGTAATACTACTTATCTGATTCCCCACTTCTATTATGCTACCATTAGCATGTTGTGTATCCTCTGCCTGTGACATAGCTCCCTTGGCTACGTCAGTCATAGCTTTTGCCACACCACTTACAGTTAATCTAGTTTTTTTAGTGCTTTGGTCTAATTCATCGGCTGCGGCACTCAAAGTCACAATAGAGTCACTTATATTACTCATCATTTCTCTAATCTTATCTCTTAATAATATAGCAGATATACCAAGTTGCCCAATTTCATCCTTTCTATTTAAAAGTTTCTTATTAACCTCAATTGTCAAGTCCCCTTCTGCTATATCATGCAGTACCACTGATGCCTGATGAATATAATTAGATATCCTTCTCAATATCAGCAATAACACTATTATAGCTAAAGCTGTAATTACTAGTTCAAATAATATTAAATCTTTTAATGTTGCTACTACTACGTTTACAATTAATTTGCTGTCTTTTACTACAGATAGTACACCTAATACCTTATCCTCTTGGGTTATTGGTATGTAATAAGCAAAGTGCGGATGATCATCTATCACAAGATTTTCACTAAAATACTCGCTCCCTTGGTCTATAACTTTAATTTTAACTTCATTATCTAATTTAGTTCCAACTATTCTTTTGCCAGAGTCATCAACTAATGACGTAGCTACTCTTATATCTCCCCAAAATAGACTAATATCTATTCCGGTTTCTTCATGAAGTGTATCCATTATGGTCACAGAATCAAGTACATCTACAGTAGCAGCACTTACAGCATCTATGCCTGCAGTTGCAGAACTTACAGCATCATTTTCCATCGCAGTTACAGAGCCTTTAGAGTTTAAATCAGTCTCTTTTTTTTCATCAGAATTGACATTCTCCAAATCTATATTATCTTTTATTTTACTAAAGTCTCCTTTATACAATGTATAATATGCATTTTTTAGCGTGTAGGCTGTATTCCTGAGAGACTCCTTTTCTCTTTCTTTAATACTGTGCTCCAACTTTATTGCTGAAAATGATATTATTATCACTCCCAATAAAATTAACATGCCGACCGCCACAGCAGTAAGTCTTACTGCTATACTAATTTTTATATTTTTACCCTTAGTTTCTTTGTTATGTAGATTTTTTACCTTGTTCATTTTGCCTCCTATAAAAGTTATTCATAAGTATAATTTGCAATTCCATTGCCATCCTTCAATAATACATAAAATAGAATACCTTCCTTGGCTCTATTAGCATTACAAATTCGTTAAAATACATCTTAGGATCTACATTCTTTTGTGGTTGCTAATTTTTACAAACCTAAGCCTTATTAACAATATGCTTATCTGCTGCTGTAGCTCTATGTTGAATTTAATACCACTAAACTTACTCCATTGTATAGTACTTGATTGTATAATAGTAGTGGTAAGAATTTCTTATTAATAAACTGAATATTATTTTGCCAAATTCCTTTGTAATAAAGCAGTAGCAGAATATCAATAAAATTCAGAATTTTTTGCATCATTTAAATACATTGATACACTGACAAGAACTTAACAGTATATAGATATAATTGTACACCATATTTTCAATATATAAAATGGCTAAAGAAGAAATAAATAATATTTTGTAGAACCTATGTCCTAGAGGACGGGTCATAAATCACCATGGTTGTAAATTGTAGAAAACTTTATATAGTATTACTTTAATAAACTTTAGTTCACAATATTTAAGGTATATTCATATGTAAATTCATCCCATATAATTATGTCATCCATATTAATACCGATATACAGCCACAGTTTATATCTGAGCATGGACATATAAAAAGAGAATTCTTAAAACTACTATTCTTCAAAACTCATCTATTAATTGGGGATGATTATATACAATGGTATATAATCAAATCGCCGATGATATAATCTCCATCTCTTGTTTTAAATTTCCATTTAATATTTTATTTAATTAAATGTTATTATTATTAACATATTTATACAATAATTTTTTGTAATACTTTCACAATATACAATAAAAGACCTAACTTTCGATACAAAATCGAAGTTAGGTCTTTATAATATAAATTAATAGATTAATTCGCCTTCAAATAAAAATTTGTTGGCTCAAATTTACATGGAAAGTTAGGGTATTAAGCTAAAAATGGTTTTTGTTACTGAGTATTTGAATTGCCAGCATACAACTTACCTATTACTCACATTATTATTACTTATGGTCTTAACCTTATTTACATAAATATCTGTTAATTCATTAGCAAATTCTTCAGAGTATCCATCGCTTATCACCTTGCAAATAGGTTCTTCCGCATCAGGCAGAACCAGAACCCAGCCTTTGTCACTTAATATCTTAACTCCTTCTGTCGTCTCAATATTTGCGCTATCATTTTCCTCAATTATTGCCCTTATTACCTTTCCTTTTGCAGACCAGGGACATTTAACCTCTTTTTTTAGTATATGAAAGTCAGGTATCATATCAACTAATTCACTAAGCCTTATA
>JAEWZA010000210.1 GCA_023395575.1 Bacillota bacterium | reverse complement strand
GGCAATAATGATGTTAAAACTAACGCTATCACCAAAAGCAGACTTAATTTTTTTGACATGCTCCTACCTCCTAAATTTATTATGTGTTTTTCTTGCACTATCTTATATTTTGCCTAAAAAGCTTAGTAATATATTGTATATTGACTAATATCCCCCTTTCAAATATACAAAATATATTGACTAATATCCCCTTTTCAAATATACAAAATTTCTAGCTTTGTATAGAGCCTTACTCCGTCATAAGCTTATAACTGTTATCCACAGCTATAGTGCAGCTTTTCTAACACTGATATAAGTGGCAGTATTAGCGTGGTAGACATAGAGTAAGCATTTCTTCTCAAATCCTATTTAGGCAAACCAAGTGCAAATTAAATAGTATATTATAATATGCTATTTTTGCAATCAATACAAATAAGTTAAAAGCTAATAAAATTATGATATTTAGTTTATCTTCTTGATTTCTTACCAAATATTCTTAGGGAAATATATTAAGCAGAACTTAAATATATTTACTTGGCAACACGTTGATGTGCTTTGAAAATGAGCATATATGCATTATTCTGTGATTTCCCTAAAAACCATCAGAAAAACCCACTGGTAGTTTTCATTAATTCAGGAAATACTTTATCACAAATATAAATCTATACACAATATATAAATCTATACAAAACATATAAAATACTAATATGTTTAGAAATGTAATGGACAAATTTGATATTTATAAACATTATTTACGTTACTATTAGCTTTTGACAATATACGCTTTAGCTAATAAATGTGCTGAGACAACATAATGAATGTATTTGGGAATAATAAAGACTTATTATTTTTTTGAATTCTAAAAAAAATATCATATCTTGTATAGTATGCTTTATCATATATTTCAAAATCCTACAGTAAAAATCTAAAAAAATCACTTTCCAACATTACTGCTAATACACCCCTATAATCATATAATATCATGTAATATATAATTGTAAGATGTATTTAAACAAGTTATAATTGTAATATAATAGTTATTCCAAACATAATTTGTAAATAATTACATTTGTACCTTGAAAATTTAATAAAGTGGCTAATACTATGCTAAGGCAATAGTTATCTTCTAATATCTATATTTCAGCAAAACACCCTAGTATAATAAACACCAAGAATATTTCACCAAATATATCGTTGATAACCTATAATCGTATTGAACTGTAAGGATAATAAGAAACGATTTCCAACTTAATCGAAAAAAATGTATATTTGTACTCTGTGCCAAATCCCCTAATTATCATTGGTTTTTCTTAACTAATATTATACTATATCATGCTCTGAATTTTCTATGGTGCAAAAACAATAAAAAAATGCTATTTTAATTTACGAAATTATGATATTTGCTGAGATTGAGACTAAGTTAGCAAATTTATTTCCTATGCGCTTGTATGTATTGCTTGTATTTAGTTACTACAGATTATTATTGAGTCAATTACATTCAAAACCACATTGCAATCTTTTCATTAAGCACTTTAATAAGATTGTCTGTTGGTTTTTTAAGGTTGCGTCAAGAATGACTTTTGGAGGCTTTAGCTAATAGTAATTGACTAAAGTCAATTACTGTTCAAGCCTTCGCAACTATATTTATCGGCTTCTTAGGGGAATTAAGCTTTAAGCAATTTTGAATGCAGTTTGAGTTTTATTCTCTGGTTTTAGGAGGCTTTAGCTAATAGTAATTGACTCCGAGAAAAATCTTATCTTTAGTGGTCAATTTATCCGTTGTATTAAATTACATTATTATTGATGCAGCAACTCACAAACATCTAAATAATTCATAAAATAGATGTTGAATTGCATCAATATATTTTTGAGATTATTAATCCACTAGCTTATTGTTAACTTAAATATTACAGGAGGAATTTTGTATGAAAAAAAGTCGTTTATTAATTATGTCATTAGTTATAGCACTTGCCACAAGTGTTTTGTCAATGACATTAGTCTCTGCAGCAACACTATATGGTGATTTAAACCAAGATGGAGCTATAGATGCCCTAGATTATGCTTTAATGAAAGGCCATCTTTTAGGTAATACTGAATTATCTAATTTTTCAGCTGCAGATTTAGATGCAGACGGTACTGTTAATGCACTTGATTACTCATTATTGAAACAATATTTACTTAAGATTATTGATAAGTTCCCAGCTGATAAAGGCACAGAAGTAAAGAAAACTGAAGCTGAGAAATTGCTTGGAGACATAATTTTCTCTGTTCCCGGTTCAACCTTTACCAATTCTATTTCCGTTTCATTGAGTACAAAGATTTCAAATGCTGAAATACGTTATACAACTGATGGAAGCGTTCCTACCATTAGTTCATCGGTTTATAGAAATCCACTAACTCTTACAAAAACAACTCAGATAAGAGCTCAAGCTTTTGTAAATGGGGCTGAAAGCGGCAAAATGGGTACTGCAGTTTATATATGCACTTCAATAAATACCACTCATGATTTGCCTGTTATAATTATTGATTCATATGGTGCTGGAAAACCAGGTAAAGAAGATTATTTGGATGCTGCTATTATGGTAATGGAGCCTAAAAACAATCAAGCTACATTAACACAAGCTCCTTCAATTGCTACACGTGGTGGCTACCGTGTTCGTGGACAATCCTCCTCAAATTTTGAGAAAACACCTTACAGAATTGAATTTTGGGATAACAAGGATGACGATGCAAAATATTCAATAATGGGGCTCCCTGCAGATGGAGATTGGTGTTTACTTTCACCATATCCGGACAAGTCCCTTATC
>JAEWZA010000157.1 GCA_023395575.1 Bacillota bacterium | reverse complement strand
TTTCTATTGTATTGCCTGTATAATTATATTTATATGTTGTGAAATAGTAATTAACCTTGTCAGGAGATTGCTCAGATTTGACAAGTCTATTCATAATGTCATAGTGTAAGAGGTTTTTGTAGCCATCCTCATCTGTGAGCGTTATAAGCAAACTAGTACCATTATCATTTTCAGTAGCAGATAAATATGTATAGCCCAATGTGATGCTTTCTTTTCTGACTGCATCATTTTCATAGTATTCTTTTTTCACAAGCATATTATCGCTGTTGTATGTAAATCTCGTACTATGCCCATTTGAATCAATTTCTTTAATCTTGTTTCCATTTGAATCAAATTCATCCGATTTTAACAAATGCCAAGCGTATACATTATTTTCATCCTTGTCATGAACGCTATATTTTACTTGATTTCCAAATATGTCATATTCATACTGGAATTTTACTCCCTCAGGGTCAGTATATTCTATTTGCCTATTTTGAGTACGATAGTTAGTATTATATGTATCTCTGTACTCATATTGTTTAAAGGTATTATCAGGATATGTTATCTTTTTTAATCTGCTTAATGAGTCATATTTATAGGTAGTCCTGTTAGTTCTGTATGTCTCATATTTTATATTTCCCCCAATATCTGTTCCATCAGCTTCAGCTGTCTCATCTAGCTCAGCTGTCATATTTCCTGTATTAAAGTCATATGCATATTTTTTTGATTTTTTAATATCACCATTATCTACAGTACTCCACTGTTCAGTAAGGTATGCACCTTTTTGATCCATACCATCTGCATCTACTCCATATACGTAATTGGTAATATAATCATTCTCATCTGAATAAACTGTCTTTTTAGTCATATTTCCATGACTGTCGTACTCATAATCCGTTACAAGATCTTGATTACCGTGAACTCTTTCCTCTTTTGTTACATTACCTTTATTATCAATAGTAAATTTAATCTGGCAGCTAGTATTTTCATCTTGCTTCCAGCTCTTCAAATTCATAACATCAAATTTATTATAGTCATATCCATATGTAACCATGTAGTCATTTGATATCGGATTTCCATTTTCATCTCTAGGAGCTTCAGGTCCTGTATAATTTGTAAGATTTCCGTTTAGATCATATGCATAGTTCTGGATTTTCCTGACAGCCTGTCCTGTTTCCTGTCCGTTTTCCAGCTTTATTAAAGTTTCTTCTGTTTTTAGTGGAAACTTCTTTGTATCATATTCTGTTTTTGTGGTTCTTTTGTGATTGCTGCCTGTTTCAACAGTATTAAGCAGCTCATGGATACCATTGTAGGTATATTTTATGGTTGTACCCTTGTAATTGGTTCTTTCAGAGGTATATCTATAAGTTTCCTCCAGATAACTATTTATTGCCTCTTGTTTCTGTTCTTCTGTACCTGTAAGTGATTTTTTCATTGCAGCAAATGCACTGTTACCAAAGCCATCAGCTTCATCTGTATATTTATATGTTATGCTGTCTTTGACATCATACTGGAATCTATCAAGAAAGTTAGCTTTTGTAGAATCGTAACCTGTTTTTGCTAGTTCCTTTTTCTCGAATATTTTTCTGTACTGCATACTTCCGTCATTAGAAAGACTTTTTGTATATGTATTATATGTAAAGCGTTCTACTCTATTTGTCCTGCAATAGTCAATCTGAGTAAGGTTTTCATATCTATTATATGCAGAATATGTAGTGCCATTTTTAAATGTAAAACCAAGCTCGGGCTGGTCGTACCAATAATGGTATTTGGGTTTTCCATCAGTATCATATACTCTCTGCAGCCTTGTCCTAACTACATGCTTTGAATCATTTACCAATACTGCTGATTTATCATAAATAATTTTATTTCCATCAGGAAGGGTTATAATAACCTGAAATTTTTCCTTTAAGTCACCTGAATTGACTGTATCAGGATTCTGTGATGCCTTATAGCTGTCTTCAAGGCTGTAGGTATTGTTTTCAATAGCTCCAACTACAAAGCTTCTATCTTCCTTATACTCTATATTGACTTCTCTGCCAACTGTATCAATAATTTTTGATATTAGTATTTTACTCTTTATTTTTCCTTTAATATAATAAGTCCTAGTTTGATATCTAAAAGTTATTTTATTGCCGTACCTATCCGCTATTCCTAAAACTCTTCCGTCCTGTGCAAAGTATGTTTTCTTGCCGCTTTTATTTGTCATTAAATAGTATGAGTTTTCTCCATCGCCGTTACTAAATTCACTGCTCTGTGATATAGTCACATCATTTATTGTCTGATTATCAATTTTATATGTATTAGCAGTTTCTCCAGCACTTAAAGTATAAACATCACCGCTTTCAGTGTGAAGATACTTGTAGCTTGAACCGTCATTGTTACTCTTTATTTCAATAGATGGGAATGAAAATCTCATACCTACACCTAAATCATATCTATCTTCATAAAAAGAGCCTGTAGTATCATCGGTATACACTGTATCAACCCATGTTCCATAAACATAATCGGCTTTCATATCCCTAACATTTGCTGTACCACTTTTATATATTCTTTTTATTTCCAAATCCAGTCCATTTACACCTGGCAAAACATAATCTGTCTGAGCTAGGGAAAGCTCTCCGCTCTGAGGACTGATTGACTCCTCCGATGCATTATTTCTAAGGTATGCTGGAGACAGCATAGTATTATACTGTTGTCTTGGTCCTGTTACATTATTCATCAGTTCCTGCACAGTTATCTGTCCTGTAACTCCATCCTCTGCAAATACCCTTTCCGCTGGTATGATAATTGTTAAGCAAATCATTGCAAACATTACTGCTAATATAATTATATTTTTATATATTTTGTTATTATTCAAAATCAAACCTCCTAGTTGATAATTTTTCAACTATTGTTAATAGTATTTTTCTTCATATGCCGATGCATAAATGTCTTCTACTGAGAGTCTCTGTTTTATTGATTTAAGGACATCATCCGCAGTTTTACCAAGCTTATTGGCTATTGTAAGAGCTTCTACAACCTCTTCTTCTGAAAGCCCACTTTGTTTTGTATATTTAATAAGCTTTTCTCTTGTAAGAGATAGATGAGGTGATTTTTCCAATCCATTTACTATCCCGTATTGAGCATTGATTAATCGCCAATTTAAACCTTCTATTTTTTTATTTATAATATCTTCAAATTCCGCCTTTGCATTCTGGCTAACTCTGTCTGCTATCATCACGTCATCTTCGTCTATGCCAACTATGTTCAAAAGCTCTTGAAGATACTGAGAATCAAAGCTTCTTGGTTCAAATTCAGGATTGCTCTTTTTATATGACTTAAATATGTTAGCCCAAGCCTCACCTGATTCTTTTACTTTAACCATCTTTTCAAGATTATCAATACTACCGTAGCAATCATTTAAATATGTATAAGAGGTAAGTATATCTGGTAACTTATGGCCTTCTTTTATTAACCTTTCAATCTCATTTTTGAATGTAATATGTACATTTAACGTCTTAAGCAGACTTTTATAATTGTCTACATTCTTTGTATAATTAGCAGGATCAGAGACCTTTATCAAGTCCAATATATCCTGAGATATTTCAATACCTGTTTCATCCTTTAACTGGCTATTAACTTCTGCAGGCTGATTTGTAAAATCATTATCTGTACCTATAACTGCTACTATTTTTTCACTGGATAAGTAGCTTCCAAGCTTGGAATAGCAAATGTAGCCTGCCGGTATTAAAAACACCGCTACTAATATAATCACCAGTATCCTTACCTTTTTCACCTTACTCATGGTCTAATTCTCCTTTTTGTTTTTTAGGAAATTTCTTACACAAATAGTCAATCTGTGTTATCAATGGTTTTAACCTTTTTAATTATCTATTGGGTTTATTTCTCTAATTTCATTCATTATCTCATCTGTCGGGTTTTTAGGTTTTACATCAGGAGCATTTGGTTTTGGCACATCTGGCAAAGGGCTTTTTTCCTGTGCCACACTGCTGTTATTATCTGTTTCTGCTACCTTATCCTTTTGCTGCAAAGCATCTGTACTCTCATTCTCGTTGTTTCCCTTCTGGATACTTTCGATAGCCTTTTGTTCAATCTTTTCAAGAGTTATAATGCTTTGTTCATCTAATAATGGCCTTTTCTCCTCTTTACTTTTTAAGTATGCTTGCTTGTCCTTTAAATAATCATTCAAATCAAGCTCTGCTTGAAGTGAGTAAAGGTATTCATCAAAAGCTTTTACATAACCTCCAAGGTCAGTGTTAAGCTTTAGAATAAAATATATTGCATTTTTTGCATCTATTTTTTCAAGTAATTTTGTATATGCTGAAATATCGTCCTTATCTTTGTCCAAGCTGCTTATACTAATCTCAGGCTTTTCAACTGCTGACGCATCCTTTTCTACAATCTCCTGTAGCTGGAAAGCAACTCTTTCTTCAAGCATTTTGGCTTCAGTTATTTCCTCGTCTTTAAAGCCTTCCTTTTTGAGTTTATTAATAAATTCCTCATCAAGACCTGAATTTAAAAGTAAATCATCCCTATTACTTTTGTCTATTTTCTTACTAAGATTAGTACTTGTTTTTAAAACTTTTAAAACATCATTCCATGAACGACCTTTAGCCTTCAGCTCAAATATTTCTTCAGTAGTAAAGCCTGTCTCATTTGAGATTTCGGATGCAATCCTTCTATCCTCTTCACTGGCATTTTCCATTGTTATAGATCTTTTGTTGCCAAATCCACTTATTGTTAATGGTATAGTGGTTAAAAGTATAACTGCTGCTAGTAATAATGCTATAAGCTTATAATTTTTACTGAATTTTTTCATAATAACCTCCCACGCCCCATTTGGGCACAAAGATATACTGTAACATCGTGGAGGTACGCTTTCTCTTTTGCTGCTGTAGCAAAAATTTTCATGCTAACCTCCCACGCCTTTAGGACAAAAACAAAACTATTTGTGGAGAGCCTTTGCTCTGTAGTAATAACAGTGTCTTTCTACGCCTACAACCCACTAGCAAAAACACACTATGTTCGCACAAACCTTGTTTTCGAACTATTGCCTTTCTTCTATTCAATATTAATATTGATATCTGCCATTCCATTTATTTTAGGATTATAAATTATTGTCGTAATTTCTCCAGACCAGTTTGTACCAGGTGCTATACTCTCATTTACAACAAACTCTATTCTTCCAGCACTATATTGTACAGTTATATTAGTACCAGCTATTTTCCCAGAAGCTATATTGTGCTCTTGTGTATATTCACATAAATCTACTACTTCTAGTTCCTCCGGATTATATGTAATCACAAATTTCACATTTCCAAAAGATTGGATATTAGAAGCCAGTAATGCAAAATTGAACTCTGTTCCACTTATACATTCTATCTGATATGATAGTCCTGTAGTAGTTACTGTTATTGGGTTGCTCCATGAAGCGCCAGTAATATTCTTGGCTCTTACCCTATATGTATGTGTCGTTCCAGGTGTAAGATTGTTATGAGGGTAACTTGAAACTTCTCCTACTTCCTCGATAACCCCATCAATTTCAACATCATATTCTACACCATCTTCTTTAGTCCAGCTTAGAATTATCTGCGTATTAGTTGCACATGCAATTACATCTTGAGGTGCATTTGGAGGATTTGGCAAGGTTGAAAGCGCTATTGCTGCACACCATTGGCCATATCCATTTGCATCCTTTGTTCTTACTCTATAGGAATGAAAGGTTGAAGGCTCAAGCCCCGTTTGGTTGAACACTGTATTCTTACCATTATCTACAACTTCACCATCCACTTCAACCTCATACTGTGCATTTGCTTTAACTGCCTGCCAGGATAGTGTTACCGATTTGTTTGTAACAACTGCCACAATATTTGCCATGGAAGGATCCTCGTTAACCTCCAAAGTCTCCTGTGGCAATGTGGAAATTTCGATTGGATTACTCCATCCGCTTACTCCACTTATATTTCTTGTTCTTATTCTGTAATTGTGGCTTGAATTAGGTGTAAGTCCTGTGCTTGTATATGATGTCTCATTAATATTATTTACAACTATATCTCCGTCAATTTCTATCTCATAGCTTTCTGCAAAAGCTGAATTGTACCAATTTAAAGCTATAGAATCCATCTCTGCAGTTGCCATAATATTTGTTGGTGCTTTTGGTATTTCTGGCCATGTTTTAATAGTCTGTTTAGCACTCCAACCACTGCTGCCGCCTTCGTTATATGCACTTATCTCGTAACTATATGTGCTATTTGCAGTCAATCCATCAATTGTGATAAAAGTTGATGTGGTTGTCTGTGTATAACTGATGTTATTTCCTATAATTGATATATGGTATCCATCTGCCCCTTCTGTTTCATCCCAAGATAGGTTTATGCCATATCTTGAAGAAGTACCATTGACATTTTGAGGTATTGCAGGAGGATTTGGAAGTGTACTTTCTTCTATAGTTGTGCTCCATTCGCTATGACCTCCCTCATTCTTTGCTCTTATATGATACTTGTGCAAAGAATCAGGCTCTAAGTTCTCAAAGGTATATGAATTAGCTGTTGTGTATATCAAATTTAAATCCTCAGTTGAATCTACACCTTCATCGGTCTCTATTTCATAACCGTCTGCGCTTGCTACTGCATCCCATGCAATCGTTATCGATGACTGTGTTTTTCCAGTAATTGATAGTACAGGTGCAGTTTCAGGTGGATTTGGAAATGTAGTACCTGATATATAACCGCTCCATGGTCCAGCTCCACCTGCATTTACAATTCTTATTCTATATTGATGTGTGCTGTCAGCGTCAAGGTTATTATGAGTATATGTATTTTCGGTGACAGTCACCAAACTAGAGGTATTACCGTCAAACTCAACAATATAACCTAATGAATTATCAACTGCATTCCATGAAAGTTTTAAGCTATTAATGCTACGTTCAAGAGTTATATTTGTAGGTGGCTGTGCAAGTGTTGTCACTGCTACTTGTTGTGAAAAAGCACTATCAGAATTTAAGATTTGGCTGTTTTTTGCTTTTGCCTTAATTTCATATGATGTATTGGGTATCAGACCCGTGACAGTTACCTTTTTATTTGAAAGAGTTATCCATTGGGGTGATGAAGATAATGTTCCACTTGAAGTTACATAGTTTGACCCAACCATGACTTGATACTGTGTTGTTGT
>JAEWZA010000053.1 GCA_023395575.1 Bacillota bacterium | reverse complement strand
GCATTATATAAAGTAATTTATAGTATGCCTGCATATGTAACGCAGATTAAAAATGCATTTGAACCATTGGTTACCAATTTAATCAGTCAGCCAGGTAGTGCAGAATTTATTCAGGGATTTTCACAAGCTAAAATGTATTCAAAACAATTCACAAATGAGTTATTTACAAGTGGAAATACCGAATATATCAAGAATACTTATATTGATGTATTAAATAAAGCTTCAACATTAGAATGGACTTCTATTTCTGAAAAATTTTCTGCTTTATCAGGAGATGTTGCTTCAACATTAGAAAAATTAAATCACTATAATTCATTTCTTGGATTAAATATTGGAAATTCACCATCATTTATGGTAAAGCAGGCTATTAGCAATCGTTCCTATTTAATGATTGTAGCTGCACTTATAATTCCTTTTTTATCTGCATTGACACAATGGATAAATGTAAAGTTAATGCCGCAGCCTGCACAATCTTCCGGCGATGCGGATAATCCAATGGCTTCTTCAATGAAGACAATGAATATGCTTATGCCAATAATGTCTGCATTTTTTTGTTATACTTTACCGGCAGGTATGGGACTTTACTGGGTAGCCGGAGCAGTAGTAAGAAGTATTCAGCAAGTGGTTATTAATAAACATATTGATAAAGTTGATATTGATGCTGTTATTAAGAAAAATATAGAAAAGAATAATAAAAAGCGTGAAAAAGCTGGTTTGCCTCCACAATCTTTGTCATCTAATGCAAAAATCAGTACAAAGAGTGTAAATACAAAATCTACTGTTTCACAGGAAGAAAAGGATGCTGCTGTTAAGAAAGCAACTGAATATTACAGTAAAAATGCAAAACCAGGAAGTATTGCTGCAAAGGCAAATATGGTTAAACAGTATAATGAAAAGAATAATAAATAGGGGGTATTGAAATGGAATTTATTGAGATTTCAGAAAAAACAGTTAATGATGCTATTACAGTAGCTTGTCAAAAATTATCTGTAACTAGCGATAAGTTAGAGTATGAAGTTATAGAAGAAGGTTCAACTGGATTTTTAGGATTTAATTCAAAACCAGCTATTATTAAGGCAAGAGTAAAAACTTCTATTGAAGATAAAGCAAAAGATTTTTTAAAAGATGTATTTGAGGCAATGAATTTAGCAGTTATTATAAATGTAAAATTTGATGCGGCAGATAATTCTTTGGATATTGATCTTAGTGGAGATGAAATGGGTGTTCTTATTGGAAAACGTGGACAAACATTAGATTCTCTTCAATATTTGGTATCTTTAGTTGTAAATAAAGAAGTTGAAAATTATATCAGAGTAAAAGTAGATACTGAAAATTACAGACAAAGAAGAAAAGAAACTTTAGAAAATCTTGCAAAAAATATTTCTTTTAAGGTTAAAAGGTCAAAACGTTCTGTTTCATTAGAACCAATGAATCCTTATGAAAGAAGAATTATTCATTCAGCACTTCAAAATGATAAATTTGTAACTACTCATAGTGAAGGTGAGGAACCATTTAGAAGAGTTGTTGTAACACTTAAAAAATAATATTTTGAAATGTTTATGATAGAGGGTGAAATGTAAATTAAAATCAATTATATGATATAAAATGATTTTAATTTACGCACTCTCTTTTTTTAGATATGATGTTTTTCAAAGAGGTGTTAAATATGAAAACAGAAACAATTTCTGCAATTGCAACTGCAATGACAAGTTCAGGTATTGGTATTATCAGAGTAAGTGGAGAGGAGTCCATTTCTGTTGTAAATAAAATATTTAGTAATAAGAATAATAAAAAGACTCTAATGAATGCTTCATCTCATACTGTTCACTATGGTTTTATTTATGATGAAAATGAATTGATTGATGAAGTGTTAGTAATTGTAATGAAGGCTCCTAACAGTTATACGACAGAAGACACAGTTGAAATAGATTGTCATGGTGGTATATTAGTTATGAATCGTATTCTTGAAACTATTATAAAAAATGGAGCAAGAATTGCTGAACCAGGTGAATTCACCAAAAGAGCATTTTTAAATGGCAGAATCGATTTATCTAAGGCAGAAGCTGTAATTGATGTAATTAATTCACAAAATGAGTTTGCATTAAAAAGTTCAGTAAGTCAGTTAAAGGGTTCTCTTTCTAATATGATTAAAAATGTAAGGGAAGATATACTTTTTGAGATAGCTTTTATAGAATCTGCACTTGACGATCCGGAACATATTAGTCTTGATGGTTATGATGAGAAGTTAACAAATAAAATAAATGAATTATTATTAATATTAGATAAATTATTAAGTACTGCTAGTAATGGGAAAATGTTAAAAGAAGGAATTAATACAGTTATTGTAGGAAAGCCAAATGCAGGAAAATCTTCATTATTGAATCGTTTAGTTGGAGAAGAAAAAGCAATTGTTACAAGCGTTGCCGGTACAACAAGAGATGTTCTGGAAGAAAGTATAAAATTACATGGTATTCAATTAAATATAATAGATACTGCGGGAATCTGTATTACAAATGATGAAGTTGAAAAAATAGGAGTAGAAAAGGCTAAAAAATATGCTTTAGATGCAGATTTAATTATTTATGTTGTGGATTCATCAATCCCTCTTGATGAAAAAGATGAGGAAATAGTGAATTTGATAAGGGATAAAAATAAAATTATTCTATTAAATAAAACTGATCTTGATTCTGTTGTTACAGAAGATATCATAAATGAAAAATTTAAAATATTAGATAATGATGGTTTAATAATAAAGACTTCAACAAAAGAAAATATAGGAATTGATATATTTGAAAATAAAATAAAAGATATGTTTTTCCATGGGGATATTTCTTTTAATAATGAAGTATATATTACAAATATGCGTCATAAAGAGGCAATAGATAATGCTTATGAAAGTTTGAAATTAGTAAAGAAAAGTTTAGAAGATAATATGCCAGAAGATTTTTATTCTATAGATTTAATGAACGCTTATACTTCACTTGGTTATGTTATTGGTGAAGAAGTAGGTGAAGATTTAGTAAATGAGATTTTTTCTAAATTTTGTATGGGAAAATAGAATAAAATCTTTGATTTTCTTCTTTATATTGAAAGTTGGTGTATAAGATGAGTGGAATTAGAGAAAAAGTTGATGTATGTGTGGTTGGAGCAGGACATGCCGGTTGTGAAGCTGCTTTAGCCTGTGCAAGAATGGGTCTTGAAACAGTAATTTTTACTGTAAGTGTTGACAGTATTGCGTTAATGCCTTGTAATCCAAATATTGGTGGAAGTTCAAAAGGACATTTAGTTAAAGAAATAGATGCACTTGGTGGAGAAATGGGTAAAAATATTGATAAAACTTTTATCCAGTCTAAGATGTTAAATTGTTCTAAAGGTCCTGCGGTACATTCTTTAAGGGCACAGGCTGATAAGGCGGAATATTCACGTTCAATGCGTAAAGTATTAGAAAATCAAGATCATCTTACAATTAAACAGGCTGAAGTATGTGAGTTACTTGCTGAAGATATTGGGGATGAGAAGAAAAAAATAACAGGTGTAAAAATTTTTACAGGAGCTATTTATGAATGTAAGGCAGTTGTGTTATGTACAGGTACTTATTTGAAAGCAAGATGTTTATGTGGTGAGGCTATTACTTATACTGGACCTAACGGATTGCAGCCTGCTAATTATTTAACTGATTCCTTGAAAAAATTAGGAATAGAAATAAGACGATTCAAAACTGGAACACCGGCCAGAATGGATAAAAGATCTATAGATTTTAGTAAAATGGAAGAACAATTTGGAGATAAAGTTGTAGTGCCTTTTTCATTTTCTACAAATCCGGAAGATGTGCAAATTGATCAAGTTTCTTGTTGGTTAACTTATACAAATGAGGATACGCATCAGATTATTCGTAATAATCTTGACCGTTCACCTATTTATGCTGGTATTATTGAAGGTACTGGTCCTAGATATTGTCCTTCTATTGAAGATAAAGTTGTAAAATTTGCTGATAAAGAAAGACATCAGATTTTCTTAGAACCTGAAGGGCTACATACAAATGAATGGTATGTAGGGGGTATGTCATCATCTTTGCCGGAAGATGTGCAACTTGCAATGTACCGAACAGTTCCTGGACTTGAGCATTGTAAAATTGTTAGAAATGCATATGCAATTGAATATGATTGTATTAATTCAAAACAGTTATATTCTACATTGCAGTTCAAGTCTATTAATGGATTATTTAGTGGTGGTCAATTTAATGGAAGCAGCGGATATGAAGAAGCTGCAGCACAAGGTTTAATTGCTGGTATTAATGCTGCATTATTAGTAAAAGGACAAGAATTATTGATATTAGATCGTTCAGAATCTTATATTGGTGTTTTAATTGATGATCTTGTAACAAAAGATAATTATGAGCCTTATAGAATGATGACTTCCCGTGCAGAATATCGTCTGTTGTTAAGACAGGATAATGCAGACTTGAGATTGAGAAAATATGGATATCAGGTAGGTTTAATAAC
>JAEWZA010000505.1 GCA_023395575.1 Bacillota bacterium | reverse complement strand
GTTAATGTTGACGTCCCTACCTTAATGACTATTCTCTGTGAATCTTTTAAATGCTCTCTTTTAAAGTCCATTTTAACCTCCATTTAAGCAATGTACTAAATGCATGTCATAGCCCTTGTACATCGGGTTAATTTTTTTTGTGCAATTTTATCTAGCCCAACCTAACATTGATAAAGTTGAACATCTACAATTTAAGCTGGGAAAGTTGAATTATCAACTAAAATTGTTACAGTTATCACTAAAAATATGTAAAAAATAAGTATACAATAAAAAATATTATATACTTATTTGTACTTTTTTTCTATATATAATTGAATATCTTTATAAAGTAAATCATCAGTAAATCAAGCTTAATGTAATTATAAACCCTTGTTATTGTCCATAATATGCATTTGAACCATGCTTACGTAGATAGTGCTTGTCCAGTAATTCCTGTTGCATTGGCTTAATATGTGGGTTCATCATTTGGTTATGCCATGCCATAAAAGCTAGTTCCTCAAGCACTACAGCATTGTGAACAGCGTTTTTTGCATTTGTACCCCAAGTAAAAGGACCGTGGCTATGCACAACAACTGCTGGAATATCATCTGCACTTTTATCCTTAAAAGTTTCTACAATAACATTGCCGGTTTCCAATTCATAGTGCCCAGGTTCTCCTTTTATTTCCTCCACTGTCATCCTCCGTGTGCACGGAATTTCACCATAAAAATAATCTCCATGTGTTGTTCCCAGTGCTGGAATTCCTTTACCTGCTTGTGCATACACAGTAGCCCATCGGCTATGAGTATGTACAATACCTCCTATTTTAGGAAATGCACGATACAGTACCAAATGTGTAGCTGTGTCTGATGAAGGCTTCATATCACCCTCTACCAGCCTTCCTGTAGCAAGTTCTACCACAACCATGTCTTGTGCTTTCATATCGGAATATTCTACACCTGAGGGTTTTATAACAACCAGCCCTTTTTGACGATCTATACCAGATACATTTCCCCATGTGAAAGTGACAAGTCCATGTTCCGGTAGTAATAAATTAGCTTCAAGAACTTCTTCTTTTAATGCCTCTAGCAAAATTTCTCCTCCTTGCCATTTAAATTTGGATAGTTTCATTTCTTTAAGTCAACTACTATAAGCTATAAATCCCATGACATTAAACCTATACTGCGTTCAAAATCTATTAGAGCTTAATTCGCCTTAAAAAACAATTAAATATCATCTCGAAGGCTTAAACAGTAATTGACCTTAGTCGTATCTTGTACAGGCTCTATTTCAACTTCCAAGCAAGATCAGCAAGAAACAGCTCCTGCTCTAGTTTATCAATTACAGTATCTTTCGAAATATGCACAAACTCTATATCCATCATACGCGCCCAGTCCCTCATCTGCTCTGCAGTTATATCATATGAAAGAACTGTATGGTGAGCACCTCCTGCAACAATCCACGCCTCAGCTCCCACTAGTAAATCTGGCATAGCACGCCACATCACACGTGCAACTGGTAGGTTTGGCATTTCATATATTGGCTTTACGCACTCAATGTCTTGGCAAATGAGACGTAATCTGCCACCCATATCTATAAGGCTAATTACAATAGCTTCTCCAGCTTTTCCTTCAAAAACAAGACGGGCAGGATCAGCTTTGCCTCCAATACCAAGTGGATGCACTTCAATTTTTGGTTTTTCCGCTGTAATACTTGGGCAAACCTCCAGCATATGTGCTCCCAAACTGAATTCATTACCCTTTGTCAAATCATAGGTATAGTCCTCCATAAAAGAAGTGCCACCAGTTTTTCCTTCAGCCATTGCTTTAACTATGGCAGTCATTGCAGCCACTTTCCAGTCACCTTCACCACCATATCCATAGCCTTGTTCCATTAATCGCTGACTAGCTAGTCCTGGCAGTTGTTCCATACCATACAAGTCTTCAAATGTATTACTGAATGCCTTACAGCCCTCACTATCCATAAGCTTTTTAATAGCAATTTCCTCTTTTGCCTGATAGCGTATACTACTGAGCTTGTCAGTAGTAATCTCATACTTTTGTGTATATTCAGACATTAATGCTTCAACCTCATCGTCTGTAACATTATTTATATACTCTACGAGAGTACCAACCGGCCAAGTATTAACCTGCCAGCCAAGCTTTGTCTGCACTTCTACCTTGTCACCCTCAGTAACGGCTACATTACGCATGTTATCGCCAAATCTCATAACCTTTAATGTCTTACTAAACGCAACACCTATAGCTGCTCGCATCCAATCGCCTATTCTTTCCTGTACATCGGCATCTTGCCAATAGCCTGCAATAACTTTACGTTTCATACGCAGACGTGCACTGATAAAGCCATGTTCTCGATCTCCATGCGCTGCCTGATTAAGATTCATGAAATCCATATCGATTGTATCGTTTGGAATTTCTCTATTGTATTGAGTAGCAAAATGACAATAAGGTTTTTGAAGATCCTTCAAACCATTAATCCACATTTTGGATGGACTGAAGGTATGCATCCACACAATAAGTCCAGCACACTGCTCCTGATAATTAGCATCCTTTACTATACTTAAAATTTCTTCAGGGGTTTTAGCCGTAATCTTATACACTATTTTACAGGGCAAAATTCCTGAAGAATTCATTTTCTCAGCCATTTCTGCGGCACGAGAAGCCACTGTATCCAAAACTTCGTTTCCATACAAAAACTGACTGCCCACCACAAACCAAAACTCATAATCTTTCATTGCCATATCAGATACACTCCTTTTTTTATTTTATTGAAGCAACAGCAGCTCTTTCAACTGTAAGCCCTTCAGAGTAGCGTTTCATAAAAATATTAAAATCCTGAACATTCTTGGCATCTGGCTTTATACTTTTACCTGATTTTTCTGCAAATACCTTTTGTGCCAGATAATCTTCCAGTCTTTCATCCTGTGCTTTATATTTCATAAAAGCTGCTAGCAGAGCAATACCCCACGCACCGCCCTCGCCTGCTGTATCCAGCACTGCAACGGGAACATTAATGGCATCTGCCATCAGCTTTTGTCCTACATCCTTTGTTTTAAACAATCCTCCATGCCCCATAAGCTGTTCAAGGTAAACATGTTCCTTTTCAAATAGCATATCCATACCAAGCTTTAATGTAGCAAGTGTTGAATACAAATGAACTCTCATAAAATTGGCAAGAGTAAATCTGCTCTCTGGCATACGCATAAATAGCGGACGCCCTTCCTTCATATTAGTTATAGGCTCTCCAGACAAATAATTATAAGCCAGTAGATGTCCACAATCTGCATCTCCTTCAAGTGCTTTGAAGTAAAGAGTATCATATAAAAGCGGCTTACTTATATCATTTCCCAAAACATTAGCAAATTCCGCAAACAACCCTATCCATGCATCAAGATCTGAAGTGCAGTTGTTACAATGAACCATAGCCACCGATTTGCCACTTGGTGTAGTTACAATATCAATCTCAGGGTAAACCTGTGATAACTCTTTTTCCAACACAACCATAGCAAAAATAGAAGTTCCTGCAGATACATTTCCTGTATGTTCAGCTACACTATTAGTAGCTGTCATCCCAGTTCCAGCATCACCCTCTGGCGGACACAAAGGAATACCTGGTTTCAATTGTCCCGTTATATCCAAAAGCTTTGCACCCTCTTCTGTTAGAGAACCTGCAAAATCCCCTGCCATAAGTACCTTTGGTAAAATATCCTTTAAACTTATTGTAATATTCTTACTAACTACAAGCTCGTCAAACTGCTGAAGCATTTTTTCGTTGTAATTGCAGGAACAACTGTCAATAGGAAACATACCTGATGCATCTCCTACTCCAAGCACTTTTTGACCAGTTAGCTTCCAATGCACATAACCAGCAAGGGTGGTCAGAAAATGAATATCCTTTACATGCTCCTCTCCATTTAGTATTGCCTGATAAAGATGTGCAATACTCCAACGCTGTGGAATGTTAAACTTGAATCGTTTTGTCAATTCCTCTGCAGCCTTTTCCGTAATGGTATTACGCCAGGTGCGAAACGGTACCAATTGATTTCCTTCTTTGTCAAATGGCAAATAACCGTGCATCATGGCTGAAAAACCAATAGCGCCAAGTTGTTCTAGCGGTACATCATACTTTTCTCGTACCTCTTCAGCCAACCTTTGATAACTTTTCTGTATACCTGTCCAGACATCCTCTAGATGATATGTCCAAATATTATCCTCTAAATGATTTTCCCAATCATAGCTACCAGAAGCTAAAGGTGCATGTTTGTCATCCGTTAATACTGCCTTTATACGTGTAGAACCCAATTCAATTCCAAGAACTGTTTTTCCATCTTTAATTTTTTGTATAACTTCGTCTCTAACCAATTTTAGCTCTGCTTTCATGCCTACCTCCACGCCCACATCGGGCACAAAATTATGGTTAAACTATCTGTACTATAATACTATTTTTTATTATATTAGAGTAAGTTGTACGTACAACTTACTCTAATATAATACCGCATTAATATATGCGGTACAAGAAGAAATTTCTCAAAAATTATTATATATTTCGCAAAATAAGTACAATTTTTTTGTTTACGCTATTCTATGCTCCAAGGCAGCACTATAGACTTCTCCTTTTCATTTCTTAAAATATTAATCATTTTAACCGCAGCAAGATATCCTATCTTTTCCTTTGGATTTGACAATGAAATATATGGAACTGATGAAAGCTTTGCTATTATGCTGTTATCAAAGCTAACTATTTCAACATCCTGATAAGTCTCTGATTTTTGTTCCTGAAGCTCTTTCAAAACCTGAAATGCCACCTCATCATTATAACATACCACAGCTGTACAACCCGAAAGAACTTGTAAAATAGTACTTGCAATAAGACTGTCCCGATTCTCAGTAGTATACCACATTACATTGTCATCATCTACAGATAGCTCTGCTTTAAATAATGCCTCCGCATAGCCTGCATATCGGCGGTGTCCTTGAATATCATCGCTTTTAAATATTCCTGCAATATGCTTATGACCTTTTTTCAAAAGAATTTCACACGCCATCTTTCCACCACATCTGTCATCAGCAACAACATATATGATATTTTTAAGTTTAGGATAATAACCGTTTATAAATACTACAGGGATTCCAATTCTTCCAAACTGTTCATATAAGTCAATATTAGGATTTGGCAGAGCAGTCTTAGTACCCTCCACAATCAGACCATCTATGGGCTTCTGAAGTAAATCCATCAGCACTTTTCGTTCATTGTCCACACGATTACGAGTAGCTGAAAGCATAGAGGTATATCCATTTTCTGCTAACACCTGGTCAATACCTTGTAAAATTGAAGGAAAAATATATTCGCCTATATATGTTGTTACTACAGCAATGTTGTGAGTAGGCTCTCTGTGTAGCTTAGCACCTTTAACATATGTGCCGCTTCCTTGTATTCGGCTTATAAGTCCTTCGTTTTCCAGGATACTAATTGCCTGACGTACTGTATGTCTGCTGTAGCCTGTTTGTAAGGCCAATTTATTTTCACTGGGCAGCTTTTGTCCCTCAATGTAAACGCCTGTTTTTATTGCTTCAAGAAGCTTATTTGCAAGCTCAGCATATTTATGATTACTCATGAATTTCACCTTTCAAATAATATCTGATAACTGAGGAACTAATCAGAGTAGAGTTGGTACCACTCGTCCACATATTTTTCATTCATAAATTTCGCATACTATTACCGTTAAAAATTACGTTTTCGGCTATTTTATCATATACATGCGAATTTGAAAATTACTAAGTTCTTCTTGAGTATTACATGCTAATGGAATATCACTATAATCAATCCAACGACTTTTCACCTTGTTTGGCATTAATCATCCAAACACCCAAACTAACAAATATTAAAGCAAAAATATTTTTAAGCTTTAATATATTCTCATTAAGAAAAAAAGCTGATAAAATGGCTCCGAATACTGGTATAAAAAAACTAAATATTGTTATTTCCCCTACCTTGTTATATTTTAATAAAATTGTCCAAAGCAAAAAGGCTATAGAAGAAAGAATAGCTAAATAAAGAAGCAGAAATGTAGATTTTATATTAAATTCTAAAACTGTACCATGATTTAAGCCTCCTATCAGCATCAATACTCCTCCTCCAATTGCTAGTTGATAGCCTGTTACAACCATTGAATCAAGAACTTGTGTGATTCTTTTTCCATAAATAGAGGCAACTGATGCTGCAAAAGCTGAAATTAGTACAAATCCCTCACCCTTAAGCGAAAATTTAAACTCTAGCAAGCTTGTATCGATATTTATAATTATAACACCTATAAACCCTAATAGACATCCGAGAACTTTGATTTTACTTAACCTATCATTTTTATATAGAAAATGCGCAATTATTATGCTAAAAAAAGTGGATGTTGAGCTAATGATAGCTCCTTTTACACCTGTAGTATACGCCAATCCAATGTAGAAAAATATATACTGTAAAGAGGTTTGAGTTACACCTAAAAGTAATATCTGTCCTATGCTATTTTTATTTAATTCAAGCAGTCTCCTTCCAAAGCATTTAGCTACAATAAGTACTATAATACCAGACAAAAAGAACCTATATCCAGCAAACAACATTTTAGAAGGTATATCATTCTGAGGAATATTAAAAAGTATGTAACCGTTTTTTACAGCTGGGAACGCACTTCCCCACAGGAAGCAACAAAATATTGCTGATAATATAATTACTTTTCTATTTGTGAAATAGCTCTGAATTTTATTATCATTTGTTTTGTACATATTTTCACCTTTCGTTTTAGAACAATTTTTATTATCAAATGATATTACATGGCTTAAGTATTATATTTAACTGTGAAGTTTGAGTTATCAATTTAAATAATCATTTTAATATTTATCATAACCATTCTTATGTGTAAACATTATATCTCAATTATAATATCATTTATAGGAATGAATATTTTATCATGCAAAAACCCCTCAGTTAAGAAGGCCTTAGTATCAATATATTAAAAATAACACACGTCATAATGAAAATCATCAAAATAACGTGTGTTATGTATTCATCTTTTTTTACTCAACTTTTCAGTTGAAAATTGAAGGTGTTCAACTTATCAATGGAAGGTTGAGTTATTTATTATAGCAAAACCTTAGAACCCTCTTACTTTGAGTTTTCTTCAATAGCAACTGCAATTGCAACTGTCATACCAACCATTGGGTTGTTACCAGCTCCGATAAGACCCATCATCTCAACGTGAGCAGGAACTGAAGATGAACCAGCGAACTGAGCATCTCCGTGCATTCTACCCATTGAATCTGTTAAGCCGTATGAAGCAGGACCAGCAGCAACATTATCTGGATGCAATGTTCTTCCTGTTCCTCCACCAGAAGCAACAGAGAAGTATTTCTTTCCATTTTCATTAGCCCATTTCTTGTAAGTTCCTGCAACTAAGTGCTGGAATCTTGTTGGGTTAGTTGAGTTACCTGTGATAGAAACGTCAACACTTTCTTGCTTCATTATTGCAACGCCTTCAAGAACATCGTTTGCTCCGTAGCATTTAACTTTAGCTTTTTCGCCATCTGAGTATGCTTTTGTTCTAACGATATTTAATGTATCAGTTGTAAAATCATAATCTGTTTCAACATATGTAAAACCATTAATTCTTGAAATAATGAAAGCTGCATCTTTACCAAGTCCGTTTAAGATAACCTTTAAAGGTTCTTTTCTAACCTTGTTAGCTGTCTTTGCTATACCGATAGCACCCTCAGCAGCAGCAAATGATTCGTGTCCTGCAAGGAAAGCAAAACATTTAGTTTCTTCTCTTAATAGCATTGCTGCAAGATTTCCATGTCCTATACCAACTTTTCTTGAATCAGCAACTGAGCCAGGAATACAGAAAGCCTGTAAGCCAAGTCCTATAGCTTCAGCTGCTTCTGCTGCATTTGTCAATCCCTTTTTGAGTGCAATACCACACCCTAAAGTGTAAGCCCATACTGCATTTTCAAATGCGATCGGCTGTATTCCTCTAACGATACTGTCAACATCTACGCCCTTTGATGTACATAGTTCTTTAACTTCCTCTAAGCTGTTAAAGCCATACTCAGCTAAACACTTATTTATTGTATCTATTCTTCTTCCATAACCTTCGAAATTAACCACTAGTATCACCTCTCTCTTATTATTCTTCTCTTGGATCTATTGTTTTTACTGCATCCGCATATCTTCCATATGTACCAACATTCTTTTCATAAGCTTCTTTTGGATCAACACCCTTTTTGATTGCTTCCATCATCTTACCAAGGTGTATAAACTTATATCCAATTACTTCACCATCTGCATCAAGTCCGATACTGAGAACATAGCCTTCAGCCATTTCTAAATATCTAACACCTTTTGCCTTAGTTGAGAACATTGTTCCAACCTGTGAACGTAATCCTTTACCTAAATCTTCTAGACCTGCACCAATTATAAGACCATCTTCTGAGAAAGCAGACTGTGTTCTACCATATACTAACTGGAGGAATATCTCTCTCATAGCAACATTAATAGCGTCACAGACTAAGTCTGTATTTAAAGCTTCAAGTAAAGTCTTACCTGGTAATATTTCAGCAGCCATAGCAGCTGAGTGAGTCATACCTGAGCAACCTATTGTCTCAACCAAGGATTCCTCTATAATACCTTCTTTAATATTCAGAGTGAGCTTACAAGTTCCCTGTTGTGGTGCACACCAGCCTACACCATGTGACAAACCAGAAACATCTTTAATTTCTTTTACTTTTACCCATTTACCTTCTTCAGGTATTGGAGCAGGACCATGATTTGGGCCTTTTTTTACAACACACATATTTTCAACTTCATGTGAGTAATTCATTTTAACTTCCTCCTTCAATAGCTATTTTAAATTTATTCAGCCTAGCAGCTATCAGCAAAACTTAAGTCAAGCAAACTAGCGATAAGCTGAGGATTCACATCTATATACTATTGCAATACCAAAAAGTCAATTTCTATCTTATCCATATGCTGTCGGATGGCATTTATATCTAACAACTACACCATCATCCCCACTTGTGAGGTTCTTGCAGCTAGAAAGGAACTATGTTTACACAAAGTTTTATCCTAGTTGTACCAAGGCTTTAATCAAAATCGACTTTAGTAAAACAAAAGCTGGTATTTTGAGATATAGTATCTTAAAACACCAGCATTTATTATATCATAATTATTTTGTTGTAAGAAGTATTTTGTTAAAAAATATACTATCCTTACATAAAGTCAATTATAGTTGAAATTCTGTTTTCCTAATTAGAATATATACTAGGCAAATCTTTTTTGATAGCCTCATACCACACATCAGCCATTTTATCATAACCAGTTCTATTACAATGAACACCATCAGCTAAATCAGCGGTAGTAATTTTGCTGTACATTTCAACAAAATAAGCAGGTTTTCCTGCATCTGCCTTTGATTTAACAATACCAGGAATCTTACTGTTATAATCTATTATTTGAGAATTCATATTTCCCATAGCTAATGGAATTATTGAAGAAACATATATTTTACCATTTTCAGGTAAATTCGCACATATTTTATCTATTAATGCACTTAGTCTGTCAGGGGCACTTGCTACACCATAACCTTGAGCTATATCATTTGTACCAATATGTAACATGACAATCTGTGGCTTATATGTATTCATCCATTCATTAATTTTTGCATCAATCTGATCAATACGCCATCCTGAATGTCCTTCATGATTCTTGTCTGCAAGTTCTGCAGGTCCATTTGTCATTGACCCCACAAAATCAACTTTCTGCCCATTACTCACAATAGTATTCCATAATTTAATTCGATAACCACCAGCCACATTGAAACCATCAGTTATTGAATCTCCTAAAGGCATAATAGCGATAGGAGTAACTGTTTTAGGAATAGTAGGTTTAGGAAACTTTGTAATAAGACCTAACAGGTACTGTTTTTGTAATGATAAGTCCAATGCATTTACACTTCCATCACCATCAACATCAGCAGCATACAAATCATCCTGTACAGGTAAATCAGTAACCAAGCCGAGAAGCATTTGTTTTGTTAACGAATAATCTAGTGCATCAATGGCACCATCTCCATTTAAATCCCCAATAAGTCCACTTTTTGATGTACTTGCTGCAATAGCCTGATTACCTACATTACATAAAGAACATACACTAAAACAAATGATTAATACCAAAACTAATACCATAGTTTTTTTCTAAACATCTCTTATTAGCCCCCTTTTCTATTTTCAAAGAAGTACTTTATATATCTTTTGTGCAGCCTTAACCTCCCTTCTATAGTAGTTTTTGTGTAACATCCCCTTATTAACCAACACACTAAAGATATATTTTTTAAAGTGTATTTTCACTAATCTCCATCCATTATTTGTTAGTTATAATTAAAATTATATCAATATTTCAATAATATAACAAATAATTTTCAAATAACCCTATATTACACAGCCTTACAGTAAAACATACTGCTTAAAGCCTATTAATATCAGGTGTAGTAGAAATATCAATGGCCCATAAATAAAGAGACCCCATCACTTATTAAATGATAAAGTCTCTTATTGGATTTATATTAAGCCTTTAACTGCTTTGCAATCTTCCTGCCTATTTCAATACATTTTTCATTTTCTTCAGGTGACGCCTTATATCTAACACCAAGAGGTTCTTCAATTATTGTCAGCCCTGCTTCACTAAGCTTCTGACTAATTATCTTATGAGCTTCACCACTCCATCCATAAGCTCCAAAAGCAAATGCCAGCTTGTTCTTAACCTTTAAGCCCTTTATCTCATCAAGTAAGGAAGCTGTTGCTCTTAAAACAGAATTGTTTACAGTACAACTACCAAGTATCACTGCATTTGATTTGAATATCTCCACATTCAAATCACTTCTATCCTTTGTAGCCGCATTAAATATTTTATACTTAACACCTTCAGCCTCTAAGCCCTTTGCAATTGCTTCAGCCATATCCCTTGTTGCATGGTACATGGTATCGTAGATAATTACCGCATAGCCTTCATTATAATCTGGGTTAGACCACTCAAGATATTTTTCAATTATTTGAACAGGATTAGACCTCCATATAATACCATGACTAGGAGCAATCATATCAAAATCCAACTTCATTGCCAATATTTGTTCTATTTTCTTTGTAATTAGAGGTTTGAAAGGTCCCAAAATATTTGCAAAATATTTAATTGATTCTTGATATATTTCACACTGGTCATTCTCATCATCAAATATACTTGTACCACAATAATGCTGTCCAAATGCATCATTTGATAGCACAAGCTTTGCACCATCAACATATTCCAACATACTATCAGGCCAATGAATCATCTGCATTTCAACAAAATTCAGCTTGTATTCTCCTAAATCTAATACATCACCAGTTTTTACAATGTTAAAATTCCAATCCTTACCGAAATATCTTTTTATTATCTCAGCACCATTCTTAGTACAATATATAGGAGTGTTTGGTATTTTCTCCATAATAAGTCCTAAGCTGCCGCCATGATCAGGTTCAACGTGATTAATTACAAGAGCATCTATATTTTTTAGCCCAACGTTTTTTTCCAAATCTTCAACAAACTTCTCTTTATATGGATCCCATACTGTATCAACAAGGACAGTTTTTTTATCCTTGATCAAATATGAGTTATAAGAAGAAGCTCTATGTGTTGAAAGCTCATGTCCATGAAAAACTCCAAGTCCCCAATCCCTAATACCACACCAGTATATATTTTTTTTAATCTCTAGCATAAAATTACCATCCTCTCAATCAGCATTTTAAGTAAATTAGTACTTTTTTTTTATACCCTTTCTATTGTATAATAAACATCCAAGTAATATTCATATTAAGTATTATTTTACCACACAAAACAATATTATATCCACTTTAATTCAATTTATATATTCGATTGTGTATTTTATTGTCTTTTGTGAGACATTTATGCGTAGTTTAAATTTATATAGAGGAATTAGCTATAGCATGGAGAATATTATACTATAACTAATTGAGAAAGTATAATTTAAAGGTATTCCTTCAAAAATACGAGTATGTATTTTATTGTCTACGCATCTGTGATTTATGCTGAATTATTCAATCAATAGGTACTTTACTTCATTAACATAGTAATGGATATATTTAAATTGTGTTTTTGTTCATATTTGCTTACTTATATGGATTTATGTTGTGCCCAATTTGTGGGTTTATTAGGAGGGGGATTATCATGAAATTTATACCACATATCATATCAATTATTAAAAAGCCATTCAAAAAGAAATCGGCAAAAGTAGAAGCCATAAACAATGTTAGTACCTCATTCAAAAAAAATAAAATGGACAGAGTTAAAACTAATAAAGCTGCTACTTCTCCCTTGTATAGTTTCCTTAGAAAGCTTAGAATTCAAACAAGGCTTATTTTATCTTTTGTCCTTATTATTCTTCTATTGCTTGTATTTACGTCAGTATATACCTATGATAAATCCTCTACGGCGCTAAATGATAATGTTAAGAGCTACTCCCAACAAGTTCTGAATCAAACTAGTATTATTCTCGCAAACAATATTAAAAATTTTGAGGATGTTGCTTCTAATCTTGCTATTAATAACTCTTTACAGACTTCTTTGGATAAATATGCAAGTGGGGATGAAAATGTTCGTTTTGATGAGAGGCAAAGCATAATAGATACCTTTCAGTCAAGTATTTCTAACAATAATGCTATTAAAACCTTCGGTTTGTACGCTACAAAAGATTATGAGACTATATTAGGTAATTCATCTATTCTGGAAAATAATAAAGAAATTTTGGATTCATCTCAAGATATAAAAACTACTAGATGGGTTCAATATACACACAATGGCCAAAAAGTGGTTGGTATTAGTAAATCTATATTTTCTGTTATAACTGGTGATTACTTAGGTGTTGTAACTCAGATACCTGATGAGAGTTTATTTACCGGCAGCTATGAGACCTTAGAAATCGGTAGAGATAAAGTTACTGATAAACCTTTCGATATATTTATTGTGTCTAAAGATGGAACTATTATTTCTTCGAGAGGAGATAATTTTCCAATCTTTCAATCAACTGATATATCAAAATCTATAGCGGAGAAAATTAAGGAATTGAATACTCCAACTGGTAATTTCGACTCTACAAGCAACGGCGAAAACAGTCTAATAACATTTTCTTCTCTAAAATTAAATGACTGGTATATAGTTTCAGTAATTCCATATTATCATTTAAATAGTTCAGCTGATGATTTAAGAACTAACATAATTATATTTGGTATTATATGCATAATATTTGCTGTATTATTATCACTGTTAATTTCAAAGAGTATATCAATACCATCTGTTAATCTTGTTCATTTTATGAAAAAGGCTAAGGATGGTGACTTAACAATTTCTATTAGTGATAATGGAAATGATGAACTATCAGATATTAGTAGAAACTTTAACTCCATGCTGGTTAATATAAATGCTTTAGTTGAAAAAGTTAAGCAGTCTGCCCAAAAGATACTTGACTTTTCAAATAAGATTGCAATTTCATCAAGCGAAAGTAATAAGCTTTCTCAGCAGGTTTCTATTACAATCAAGCAAATCGCTGAAGGTGCAAATGAGCAAGCTAATGATATTAACGATGGCGTTGAAACAATGAGTGTACTCTCTAATGAAATCAATATAGTGGGCGATAATATGAAGGATGTTGCTCAAGTCGTTGGACATACCAAAGCACTAAGCGAAGGAGCTTCTGAGGTGGTTAATGCTTTAAATGTTAAATCACATCAGACAAACTCAGCTTCTGATAGAATAGTAAAAAATATATCTGAATTAAGCGCTAGTATGAAAGAGATACAAAAAATTGTTAAAGTTATAGTTGGCATATCGGAGCAAACAAATTTACTTTCACTGAACGCTTCTATAGAAGCAGCCCGTGCAGGTGAAGCAGGAAAAGGATTTGCAATTGTTGCATCTGAAGTTAAGAAACTAGCCGATCATTCTAAATCAGCTTCAGTAAACATCAGCGATATAATATCAAAAGCTCAGTTAAAAACAGAGCAAGCTGTCGCAGAGGCAACAAGTTCAAGCTTACTAATTCAAGAGCAGTTAAATACCGTTAATGACGCAGATCATACCTTTAAAACTATATTTGCATCAATGGATAAGATTATTGAAAGTATGGATAGGATGTCACATTCGGTATCTAGCATAATGAACTCAAAAGAAAATGTCCTTGAATCTATGCAAAGTATATCAGCTGTTTCAGAGCAGTCAGCTGTTACAAGCGGAGAAATTTTTGAAAGTACTCTTACTCAGATGAGCGCTTCTAGAGAATTAGCCGAGTATGCTAACACTTTACAAACAATGTCGGATGATTTAGAAAAGGCTATATCAATATTTAAAGTATAATTCTTTTCTGAA
>JAEWZA010000403.1 GCA_023395575.1 Bacillota bacterium | reverse complement strand
ATTTTGAAGCTCTTGATATACAAGTTCTCCTTTATTATTTAAAATTTCCACAAAAGTAGATACATCTGCTATGCTTATTATTCCTATATCTGCAGCTGTCATGCCTTTTATATTACATAGTGTACCTACAATGTCTACTGGTCTCATCTTTGTTTTTTTGCCTGCATTTATATGCAATTTCATAATTTCTTTGTTAAGCTGCGCACCTTTGGTCTCTTTTAGCTCAGGTGCTGAATTGATTTTCTCAACGAATTCTTGCTCTGAATCAGTTACAATTTCCTTATCAGGCCTTTCTTTTAAAGGTATCTCTTGACCAATATATTTATGTATATCCTCAAGAAATTTATCTTCATTTGCTGTTACAAAAGTTATTGCTTTACCTTCCTTGCCTATGCGACCTGTTCTTCCTATTCTGTGAACATAGCTTTCACTGTTCTTTGGCACATCATAATTAATTACGAGCTGTATATCAGCTATGTCAATTCCTCTAGCTGCAACATCTGTAGCTATAAGATATCTGTAATTTCCCTGTCTGAAATCATTCATTACGCGAAGCCTGTCCTGTTGTTCCATTCCACCATGTATTTTTGCACAAGAATACTTAAGCTTTACCATACTACTATAAACTTCGTCTACCTTTTGCTTTGTATTACAAAACACAATACAGCTATCAGGATTTTCTACTACAGTAATATCCTTTAAAAGTCCCATTTTTTCTCTTGGCTCTACAACATATCTTTCTTGGCATATCATGTCTGCGGTGGTATTTTGTTCTTCTATTTCAACAAATATTGGAGAATTCATGTGTTTGTCACACAAGTCACTTATATCTTTTGGCATAGTGGCTGAGAGCAATATAGTTACTCGTTGTTTTGAAAGGCTGGCTATTATTGTTTCAATTTGCTCTATGAAACCCATAGAAAGCATTTCATCAGCTTCATCTATAACAAGATATTTAATATTTGACGTATCAAGAGTGCCTCTTTCTAAATGGTCTATAGTTCTGCCAGGAGTCCCAACCACCACATGTGTTTTTTGTTTAAGCTCCTTTTCCTGATTATAAAAAGGAGACTTTCCATAAATAGCAGTAACCTTTAACCTTTTAAATCTACCTATATTAAAATATCTTCTTTAACTTGAAGGGCAAGCTCTCTTGTTGGTGTAAGCACTAGCGCCTGGGGCTTGTTTTCTTCCCACTCTACACTCTGGCAAATGGGAATAGCAAAAGAAGCTGTCTTTCCGCTGCCTGTCTGCGATTTTACTATTATATCCTTTTTCTCTAATACAGCTGGTATAACCTGCTCTTGAACCTTTGTTGGACTAAAAAAATTCAACATACTAATTGCTTTAAGTAGTTCACTGCTTAAGTGATAATCATTAAAATTTACTTTTGTCATTTATTTTTCTCTTTCTTTTTTCAATTAACGTTTTTTCTTCACATTTTAAGAATAATTACAATTATTACATCTTACCATATTCTATATCATTCTATAAAGGTTTTCATCAAAAAACACATCGAGGATCGATGTGTTTTTTGATAGGCATCTAGATTTATCTACTATTGTTCACAGGAAAACTTAATTAATATTTCCCTTCCGCTCTCTAATTAAGGTTTCTAAAGATGTTGACACCTTTTGTTGTTTGGTTATCAACCTCTGCAACTATTTTATCTAGATAAGAAAATATTTCATTTGAAAGTTTCTCCGCAGAAAGATAATAATTATGTGCTTGAGAAGAATTTTTTTCCTTTACGGCATCAATTACCCTATCTCCTATGGTATGAAATTCCATGTGAATTTCCCCTACTTTTTTCCAATCACTTAATATAGCCGGATGCGAAACATTCATTGCATTATAAAAATGGCCAAATGCACATTTTGCTCCATTTGTTTGTAGTGGATAAACCCTCATTTCATCAACTATTCGTTTCAAATTATGTATCCAATTAGTATGGGCTACTTTTGCCTTAATAATATTGTTCAGAAATTCTTTGTTATCTATTGCATTTATACTGCCATGTAAGGATTTCATCATATCCTGAACAATATTTGACAGTTCATCGTCCACATATGATATTTGCTTAGCTTGTTCTGAACTATTCAATGCATCTTGATGGATTTTTTGTGTCATCAGGTTAAGCTTTTCTGCATCACGGCTTGATACATCCATTGCCTGATTAATCTCATTAGCAGCATTTTTAACTCCACTAATGGATTGATTTATTTCATTAACATCTTTTATTACCATCTTAAGCATGTCCACATTCTTTTCCATTGTATTGCTAATCAAATCAATCTTTACACTCATTTTTTGAGTTGATTGCAAGGTATTGTCCATACTCTTTTTTCCTTCTATTGCTGCATCCTGAATACTCTTTACAAAGAAGTTCATACCTTCTAGATTTCTTTTAGTGTCATCTGCAAGTTTTCTTATTTCATCAGCAACTACAGAAAAACCTCGCCCGCTCTCCCCTGCTCTAGCCGCCTCAATGGAAGCATTTAAAGCAAGGAGATTAGTTTGTTCTGCTATAGATGCCACTCCATTTACAATATCATTAACTTTATTAGCCATTTCAACTAAATTCCCAATCTGCTTACTCATAATATTGGAATCATTCAATACCTCTTCCTTTAAATCATTAACCTGATTTATTTGAATTAAACTATCATGATTAGCCTGTACAACCTCCTCAGAGTCTTTAGCCAAATGTTCTAATGTTTCTGCAGCATTAGTTATCGTATCGTTTACATGGTCCATACTTGCTGTAGTTTGCTCAACCATTGCAAAATTTGATTCACTTAGTGTTGCCAATTCTTCAGCAAAATCGATTAGCTCATATGCAGTATGAGACATATTTACATCAAAATTACTCATATCTGCTGTGATTTTCAATAATTCTTTAGAAGCAGCTGCCATTTTATTTTCATTTGAAAACAGCTTATTGAAGTACTCTAAAACTGATTTATGAATTGGATAATCAGCACTTGGTTCCTGATAATCTATACCGTCAAATCTATTTTCAACATATTTCAAAATACATCTTGCTTCATCACATGGCTTTTTTCTAAAAATTTTCATAGTATGTCCTCATTTCTGCCATTTGTAATTTGTATGGATAATAGTGCAATCTATATATCGGTCGTACACTATTATATCATACCAATTAACATTATTGCAAATTTCGACAACTATTTTCGACTTTTTATGATAGTTAGATTACTTTTTTCTCCATTTCTTTAATAGCTTATCTACTATTTCTGCACACATAATTACATCCCTGTGAGGAACAAGGTTACTTTCTATTTTTTTATTGCTGTACAATTCATTAAAGTGCTCAATTTCATATATAAAGCCATCTTCAAAGCTTTCTCCGAAGCATTCCTTCAAATTATTCTCGCTATCATATAGTTCGCATTTCTGAGAGCCAAAGAAATCATATACTATAATATTTCCTTTAGTTCCATATATTCTTGCATCCCTATTTGTATAAGCAGTTAAACCACAGCTAAGTGTTGCTAAAACTCCGCTTTTGAAGCTCATATTAATTGCAGCATATTCATCAACACCTGTTTCACAAATTGTTGCAATACCATTGACAATCTCGGGACATTCATTCAATATTCCTGTAGCAAATTGAATTGGATATACACCAACATCATATACACTACCACCCGCCAAATCTGGATTAAACAACCTACTCTCCGGATTAAATTGGGCATTATTCCCAAATGAAGCACTAATGAGTTTAACATCTCCTATTTTCCCTGTTTTAACCCATTGCTTAGCTTTAAGGTAGGCAGGAATACATTTCATCCACATTGCTTCCATTAAAAGCACCTTTTTTTCTCGAGAAAGCGCTATTAATTCTTCAGTATCCTTTTTACTGGTTGTTAATGGCTTCTCACACAAAACTGCCTTACCCTTATTTAAGCAATGCTTTACAATATCATAGTGAAAATTATGCGTAAGTGCTACATAAACTACATCAACCTCTTCATCGTTAATTAGTTTTTTATAATTGTTATATGCCTTTTTCGCATTAAATTTGTCTGCAAAAGCCTCTGCTCTTGCTTTATCTCTAGCCGCAACCGCAGTTAATTCTACATTTTCAACTTTATTTAATACCTTCACAAACCTTGTTGCTATATCTCCTAAGCCTATAATTCCATATCGTATACTCATGATTAGTCCTCCGTTTAATATTAGCCTATCCAATATGTTTATATTGATTCTAGCATATCAAGGGAAAATATTTCAATACTTCAAAAAGCAATATTTGCTATATTTCAACTTTTTTCTGTATTAAAACTGAATTTTCATGAATATATCATTGTTTTGTCGGTGATACTACGGAAATAGTCCAAACATTATTTTATTGCTTTTGATCAGAAACAAAAAGAATAAAATTTGTAGCTGCATATTCATGCGCTGCGGAGTATTCATGTCCTTTTATGCTAAATTGATCATTTCTATATGGTAGTCCTGACTTTTCAATGGTGGTTACACTTTCGGGAATTGTCAGTTGAAGGAGATTTGCACAGTATAAAAATGCATTTTCTCTAATTGTAGTAACGCCTTCTGGTATAGAATACTCTTTATCCTTTTTACCATATGGATAAAAAATCAGTTCCTTCATACTTTTATCAAAAAGAACTCCAGCCTTTGAAGTGTAATTTTGATTATCTCCATCCACATTAATATTGGCAATTTTTGAATCATTAGAACTAAAGGCATTACCATTTATTACTTCCACAGAACTTGGTACATCTATGCTTATTAAGTATTTGCAATCTGAAAAGGAATTCCCAATAATAATTTTCACACCCGCAGGTACAGCATAATGGCTGTCAAACCTACCTTCTGGGTACTTAATTAGTTTCGCCAGCTCATCATCAAATAAAACTCCAGCTTCTGAAGAATAAATCTTATTTTTAGCAGCTACATTTATACCTTGTAAACTTAAACAATTATCAAATGAATTATCTGCTATTTCAGTTACACTTTGAGAAATATCAATTGTTTTCAGACTTATACAGCTAGAGAATGCTTCCTTGCCTATTTTATTTAATCTAGACGGAAATTTTATTTCTGCTAAGCTGCTGCAATTCTGAAATGCTCCTTCATCAATATACTTGACTCTATCCGGTACAACTATTTTCTCAAGCTTCATACAGCTAGTAAATGTATATTCAGCTATTGAATTAATTTTGCTGGGCAGATTTATACTCAAAAGATTACAACATCCATAAAAAGCATATTTTCCAATGTAAGTTACACTTTCAGGTATGGTTATTTTTTCTAGCCTAATACAATTATAAAATGCGTAATCTCTAATTTTTTTAACACCATCAGGGATTTTATAATCTGCTTCTGAGTAGCCTGTTGGGCAAACAATAACTTCTGTCATCTCCTTATCGAATAAAATACCATGATCAGAAGTAAAATATTTATTATTTTTGCTAACGTTAACATTAGTTAAGCTATTGCAGTAAAAAAACACAGAATCACCTATTTCTGATACACTATCAGGTATTGTCAGGCTTTCTAAGAATATCATGCCCATAAACGCTTTATCTTCAATAACTTTCATAGTGTTGGGAAGAGTTATACTATTTAAAGAACGACACCCCAAAAATGCACCTGCATTAGTGACAGTAACGCCATCTGGTATACTGTACCAATCATTTGTATTTTCTCTTGAGTACCAAACAAGCTCTGTCATATCCTTACTGAATAATATATTATCTTTTACAATATAATTTTTATTATTCGAATCAACCTCTATATCTGTTATACCAAAATATCCCGAAAAGGCACAATCACCTATTTCCTTTATACTAGATGGCAAATAAATCTTTACAAGACCACACTCAAAAAAAGCATAATCACCTATTTTCTCAACCCCATCAGGTATTCTGAAATAATAAATGTCTTCTTTGTCATAGTAGCGTATTAGCTCTGTCATGTCTTTATTATAGAGTACTCCATCTTTTGAACTGTACTTTTTATTTTTTGAGTCTACTTCTATTTCTAAGTTATCATTGTATTGAAATGCATTTTTATCTATATAAGTTATACTTTTAGGAATGTGTACCTTTTTCAGATTAGTTAGGTTAAAGGCATCTTCGTGTATCTCTTTCACACTATCTGGTATTGTAATGGAAGTCATGGTTTTACAACCTTCAAAGGCATACTTTGCTATTTTTGTAACACCATTTGGGATTATAACATTTTCATTTGCTCCGTAGTATTTTTCAAGCACTCCGTTTTTAATTTTAAAATCCGAAAAAGCCAGAAATTCCTCTTCCTTTAAATTATTTACTGCAAACAGTGCTAAAAAAGCCAAGACTACTGATATTACTAATATAACCGCAATCAGTGGTTTTGAATGGTTTAAAAATTTTGCTTTGCCATTATTTTTAGTCTTGACTATAAGTGTCATTTGATGTGTTCTCCTTGTTTTTAGGGATTGAGAATCAAAATTAACTTCTCAGCTTGCTCATAATCCATCAGCCAAAATTAGATTTCATTTTTCTCATTCTCATCATTTGGATTTAAAGCCGCATACACATAGGTATCCCAATAAATTGGAATTCCTTTTTCATTAATATGAAAAGAAACATTCTTTCTAAAATGGGCTTCTCTTTTTAGCCCAAGCTTCTCTAACAACCTCCAGGAAGGTATATTTTGTGGGGCACATTCGGCATAGATTCTATGAATACCTTTCTTAAAAGCGTAGTCAATCACTGCTTTACATGCTGCACTTCCATATCCTTTATTTTGATAATCCTCATTTAACACATATCCCAATTCTTTTGAATTGAAATCTCTTTTTCCCAAATATACATTTCCAATAACTTTATGTACTTCTTTTAATTCAATTGCAAAAAATTCATCGCTTTGAGAGCGGAATTCAATCTCTTCCTTAGCCTTTTGCTGCGTAAAATTAGGATATCCTTCAAATTCTGCATTCACTCGTTGCAACATATATTCGCATAAATCCTCTTCATCTGTCAGTTTAAAATTACGGATGATAAGCTCTTCCGTTTCTACTTTCACATTATTTCCTCTTTTCTCATTTAAAATCTTGAATTCTGATAGTTATATGGAATACTTGTTCCAACAACTACATCCTCTATTTTCTCTATAATAAGCCAATCGTCCATATTTCCTTGGTGGTCAAAGTCTAATGGCTCAATTTTCTGTACTTCCTCAAACTCAACAAAACAAAGACATTTTTTGTGCCAGCGTAGCATCTGTTTGTCAGTCAAATTTAATTTGTCTCTGCTTTCTTCCAGAATACGTGTCGTTTCTTCTTCCGTGAGCTTAACATAATTCTGTACTTTCTTCACTTTTGCCGTTGCTGTTATTTTAGCAGTGCCTTTCTCCATAAAATATAGCAGCTCTCCCTCAAAAACACGGCTGTGCGGAATTTTTCTCCCTGCTGCACCACGTACTACCATTGTTTTAGTTCCTGCTATTATTTTATCAAGAACTCTTTCTCCAGCTTTTCCTGCGTTATCACAATAAACTAAGTGGACCATATTTATGTACCTTCTCTTTCGTAAAATGTTTTTTTACATAGTTAATATTTTTTTCTTGCTTAAAAGTGAAGTAAATAATTGCTTTAAATGTTGCATTTCTATTTTTATTCTTATAGTACTCATTATTATATATATACTTTATATCCAATTTCCTCAACTATACTTTACTTTTTCATAATTATCAATAAGCTCTTTAATTCCCTTTGAAATTTGCTCCGCTGAATCATACAAAACATTGCTGTGGTTTGTATTTTCTAATATTATCTGCTTGCTGTTTGATGATAATCCTATTAAGCTTTTTTGCGTTTCATCCCAAAAAGGTAACTTTTTAAAAGATTCTCCAACCGTATAAATAATCATTGGTACATCTTTAAGGTCTAATTTTTCATTCATTTTTAATGAAGCTGAAACTATTGAGTCTGCTTCTTTTAATACCATACTATTAAATAAGTTTTTATATAGCAGTACTTTATCTAACTTTCCTATATCTTTTGGCAATTGTTTAATTCTATAGTTAACATAAGGCATCAATTTGAATTCGCTCAGTATACGTACAATTCCCGAAAATCTCGAAATATACACCAAAAACTTCCTAGACTTTATAATCTTTTCGTTATTAATAAAATAATACGGGCTTGCCCCATCAATTGAAATTATTCCTGCAACTTCATCAGGATAATTACTTGCGTATAGAAGCATTTCCATAGTACCTAGCGAATGACCAGCCAATATATATGGAGGTTTTTCACCAGACCTCTGCAATAATGTATGTAGGTCAGAAACTATCTATTCTGTGTCTCTAGGCGTAGAAGCATGCTCACTCCAGCCAATTCCAGGTCTTTAATATATGCATGTCTTGGTAAAATCTTACACCATAGAATTTATACAATAAAAATCTGCATAACCAAAAGTCGAGCCACTGCCGCAAGTCATAACTACAGTGGGCTGACCTGTACCATTTCCTGTTATATGCATCTTATGCCCATCTACTTCTATGAATTTTCTATAACCGTCAAAGACGTCATTCAAAATGTGGATGGATGCCACCTAAGAAATATAAGCGGTTATTCAATAAAATTGCAGCCTAACATTTTTAATAATAGCATTTTAAAATAGGATTAGTCTGAGAAT
>JAEWZA010000387.1 GCA_023395575.1 Bacillota bacterium | reverse complement strand
CTTTTCTTTTCCCATACTTCCCCAAGTACTCTTTTTTCTTTAGAATCGTCATTTGAATATCTGTCAGCTCCTTTATACTCAATCACCAAATATTGACCACTTTTAAGATAACAAATAAAATCTGGGTAGAATTTATCTGTTGCTGTCTGCAACCAAAAAGAGCCTTGCTTTCGTTCTAAATTTCTCACCCAATAAACCACTTCAGGTAATGCATCTATAAATTGCGCACATTCAAATTCTTCACCTTGATTTTGCAATTCACCAACATGTTCAAAGTAATGCTTTTGGAATTGATATCCACCTGAATAAAAACTACTTGCAGGATAAGCATTACCAGAAAAATCAAAACACACTGTCGGATCCACGACAACTAAGGACTCTTCACCAAACAAATATAATTGATAACTTTCCTTTTTTGCTTCTAACCTATGTTCGTTCAATTTATTTTCCAACACATTTTTCAATTTATACCTATCCACTACTAGCTGACTTAATTCAATTTTTCTCTCATTAATTAGACTACCTATGGCTCCATTAATATATGGAATACTCTTCAATGACGATATATCTGGATGTTTTATGTTTCGATCCAGCCAATTAATTAAATCAGCAGTAGACCATCCTGTATCAATACCACTAAACAAACTGATCTGTTCTTGAATTTCTGTAATACACCTTGCCTTAATCTGCCCACTGTCACTTATAGTAACTTCTCCTACTTTGCCTGTTTCATCACTGATTTTATAATCATTATCTGTAATAGAATAATTATATGATAAAACATCCCAATTATTATTTAAAAAGAAACTCTCTTCAAATAATTCAAGCAAATCTCCTTGCTTTACAGATAATGCTGGCACACAAAATTTCATTCCTTTTTCATATGGAGTTTTTTTATACTCATTTTCTTTTATATGTTCTATTATCACATTATGTAACTTTTCAACTATTTTTTTTGATTCTTGTTTTTCAAAGCACTTCGAAATTACAAGCATTTCTTCCTTATTCATTTCACCATAAAACGTAAGAATTTGATTTTTATCATCATAAGCAATTTTTTCTTTTATCAGTCCGTCAATCTTCTCTAAATCTGGTTTTTCAGAAACTTTTACAGTAGAAAAGCCTAACTTTGATACTGACACATCACATTCGCCTTCGACTTCTTCTTCTTTAATCTCAAATCCTAACTGTTCATATTTGCCCGCAGCCGCCCGTATGTAATCCTTCGCTTCAACTTTATTAAAACCATTTTGAATCAAAGCTTCTTCTAGAGAATTAGCAACTTGAAAGAAATTACTTGATGTTACATATGCATAAGCCTGGTTTAGTTCTTTGATATTCTTTTTCTTTGCATGTGGCATGCGCATAATACGTCCAATAATTTGTTCAACTGCAGTAAAGGACTTCATTTCTGCAACAGAGCACAAAACGTATGCAAAAGGACAATCCCAACCTTCTCTTAATGCCTGTATCGTTATAACATATCTAACCATGCAATTAGGATCCAATATATCTATGCCTTCAAGTTCTTTTTCACTTCCAGTCTCTATTGCTATTTCTTCCTTATGTATATGCAAATCATTACATAAATACTCTTTTACCACATTAGTCGTAATGCTATCTTTTCCGCTTCTATTTGCCTCAGCTTGAATAAGCATTATTGGCCTGATATATTCCCCAGTCTTTTGTCTTTCTATTATTGCCAACTTACTTAATACATTAAGTCTACCTATTGCCATAGTTAGAATTTCCCGCCAATTGTTTTTCGTTTCTATTAGGATAGGAACTTTTATCATATCCTCTGCTTTCAATTCGGCTGCCGATGTATTATGAATAACATTGCTAGGACTAGTACTAATGTTGGGGGTGGCTGTAAATTCAATAATACAAGATGGATTAATTCTTGATAAAGTATCAAAAGACAAATCAGTCCTTGCATTATGCGCTTCATCAACAATTATGACAGGGCGTCTAATATACAAAACATTTGCTAATGATTTTTTAAATACGCCCCCCTCATTTTTTTCCAACTTATCTAGTAGGTCACTTGGGATATTAGAGAAATGTTCCATAAGTTCACCAGAAGATTCATATACCTTTCTTCCATCCGTATCTTCAATTCTTAATGCTTGCATTGTTGAAACAATAATAGTAAGTGATGTATCTAAAGTTGCACGCTTTATAGAACGTGCTTCACCTATATCATAAACATTCACTTCTTTAAACATTGAATCCAATGCTTGCCTATAATCATGACTTTTATCTTTTAATGCATTTAATGTTTGCTTTTTAATTGGATTAGATGGTACTAACCATACCACAACAGCTTGTTCTGCATGAAGTAAATAATTTATCGCCTTTTCAATCGCATAACATGCCATTAATGTTTTGCCACCACCAGTAGGCATTCTTAAACAAACATAAGGGACATTTTCCAATCCTGTAACTTTGTTATATGGTATTCCTATTCCAAATATCTCGTTTGTAGTTTGATAATATGCTAAATCAGGGTTATTCAATCGATTACAATTATCAAAATATTTCATCAGCGAATCCATTGAACGAATCTGATAATCTTTTAATGTTTTCATATTCTTCCTCTACTTTCATATGGTATCTGCTTAAATATAATATTTTCACTACGCAATCTTTCTGCACTTATTGTACACTCTATCGCATACACAACCTTTTCACCATTATACTTTTTAATTTCCTTGAGTTTAGCCAAATCAACTATCTCAGACTTCGCTGGATTATTACTATTATAAAATAAGAATACACTTCTATTTCCTACCATACCAATAAAGCCATGTTCTTTAACTACTTTTTCAGTTTCTATTACCTTTCTTGTTTCGTTAAAAAACAAGTATCTAGCTATCTCTATCCAACTTAATTCGTTATTAAAAAATCCAAAATCATCAAATACTCTGTTTCCTAATTCTAAAACTTCATATGATACATTCTTTTTCTTCGAAATTTCTGATACTCGCTTCAGGCATATATCTTTAAATATATGTTCGTCCCACTCTATAACTATAAACTTTCTATTACCCCCATCAAGTTCATTTAACTCCATTATAGCCTGCGCTGTCGTTCCGCTTCCACCAAAAAAATCTATAACTATATAATCATTTCCTTGATTCATTGATAAGAGATACTTGATTAAATCCACGGGCTTTGGGTAATCGAACTCTATTCCTATTGTTTCTAAAAAAGCACTTGCTTGTTGTGTACTACCAAATTCTCTTAATACGCTTACGACATGGCTCTGGTCTTCTTTTCTCTGTTTGATGGTTTCTATAGCTCCTGTTTTTGAAATAACAAATCTTGTAGACTGTCTCTTAGTATCGATTACTGGTTCAAAATTTCCGTTAATATAATCTGTAAATATTTTTTTTGAGCTCCAACCACTAGAAACAATCACCTCATTAACTGTTTTATAGTCTTGAACAAATAAATCTCTATCATAATGAGGCCAAGCATTATCCCTTTTTGCTATTTTTCCTGATTCAAAATCTGCTGGAAATCCTATTGGTATTGTAACTTTACTTATTGGATTTTTAGGCCCATTTTTCACTATAGTATTTCTGATATATTGATTAAACAGTTTGCTTCCTTCCTTAGTATTTGGGTCAATTACTGGCGGTGGCAGGAAGTTGCTAATTTCTTTACAATACGCCACTATATATTCATGGTTAATCTTTACCTTTGCCTGGTTATCAAAATTTCCTTCTGTTTGCCATATGAAATTTGCAAGCAGATTTCTATGCTCAAATATCTCTTCCATCAGATATATGAGTCTATGATATTCGTTATCATCAATTGAAATAAAAATTATGCCGTCATTCGATAACATTTCCTTTGCCAAAACCAACCTAGGATACATCATGCATAGCCATTTGTCGTGTCTCGACAAGTCTACAGCATCTTTTCCTACTACTTTACCAAGCCATTCAGCTATCTCTAGACTATTAACATTATCATTATATATCCAACTTTCATTGCCAGTATTGTATGGAGGATCAATATATATACATTTTACCTTTCCTGAATAATAGGGCAATAATGCTTTCAATGCAAGTAAATTATCACCTCTAATAAGAATATTGTCTTGCACATCTATCATAGTTTTATTTTTGTTTTCTTCAAATGTAAACAACGGCACATGTTGATGATGCTCCACAACGGCTTTTTTGCCTATCCAATCTAAATAAGCCATCCTTTTTCTCCTATTCGTTTCTAGCTAATTATTAATTTTTTAATTCCCTACTATCTTTTTTCTTTGCGTCCTTAGGCTTTTGTGCTTTTTTTTGTATCAGTCAAGTTTTCCCCATCTTTGCACTGCCTACTATTCTTCCCTGTTCACCCAGTAATGCAACTCTTCTCTGGGATATTTACCACATTTCCGCAGCTTCCTTTGTCCGTTATATATTCTATATTTACC
>JAEWZA010000325.1 GCA_023395575.1 Bacillota bacterium | reverse complement strand
CCTTTATGCAGCATTTAAGAGTGAAGATGAATATAAGCGAGTGTACAGAAGGATGAACGAAATAATTCTTGAAAAGACCTATAGTTTATCTGTTTCATCAGCATTTATTAAATGTAAAGAAGATTATAAAGAAGATATAGATAAATTAATGAATAACCTTAATGTAGCAAAACAAAAAAATCCTCCGCTTACACTACCTAGAGGAATAGCTGTTACAAAAAGAGACTCTATTTCTGGATTACCAATAGTATCAAGGAATATATATAAATCAGATATAAATGATAACGATTTCAACTCTACAGAAGCTAATCTAAAATTGAATACTTATATTAAATATAAAGATTCTAATAAATATGATGATTTCAACTATATGCTCAACCTTGATGAAATGGTTACAGACAAGGGAACAGAAAGCTTGCTTGCTATTGTACATATTGATGGTAATAACATGGCATATGCAATTAACCAGAGTATGGCTGAGGAAACTAAATATAATAAGGCCGTACCTAAAATCAGAAAATTATCACAGATAATAACCAACTCGTTTACTATAGAGGCTTATAATGTAATGCCTCAAAAACTGGAAGATGCAATTCTTGCGAATGACAACTGGAGAAAACTTGAGATAAATAAAGGCTGCGATAGGCCCAAATTGCCAATGAGACCAATAATTTGTGCTGGTGATGATATTACATTCATCTGCAATGCTAGAATTGCAATTCCACTTACAAAGCTTTATCTTGAGAAGATTGTTCAATGTGGAAAGAATCAAAAAAATAATTCTGAAAGTGACAACTTAGACAATAACGCTAAGTCATCAGAAAATGATTTGCAATTTTCTGCTTGTGCAGGGATTGCATTTATACACAGTCATTTTCCTTTCAATTTAGCATATAAAATTGCCGAAGAATGTTGTTCAAGTGCTAAAGCTGAGGCAAAATCGAAGCAAGCTGGAAAGCCAGAGGATAAAACACGTGGCTTTATTGATTATCATTTCTGCTTTTCAGGAGTTACAGGAGATTTGGAAAGTATAAGGGAAAATCAGTATAAAAATAAGAACGGCTACAGCCTATTGAGACGCCCATGGCAAGTAACAGATAAAAAAATTGACCCTTTAAAGGATATAAGAATGCTTGAAGAATTTGCTGAATATTTTTCCACTGGTAAAATTCCAAAGGAAGAAAGTAATAATTCAGAGAACGAGAATTCAAATAAAAATTGTAAAATTTCGGACAAGCCTGATATTAATGAAAATACCGAAAACTCAGAAAACTCAAGTAAAAAGAAACATCTTAAAGCTTGGCCTAGTACAAGAGTTGCAGAGTTCAGAAATCAATATTTTTCAAGTTTTGATGATTTGCAAGATACTATTAAGCAATTTGAGTCTAGAGGGTATTATTTACCTGAATATCAGAAATATCTGAACAGAGATGTAATTGAAGAATCAGAGGAAAAAGAAGAGAATAAAGCTTTTTATAAAGATGGTGATCCTTTAAAGGCTATTTACTATGATTCATTAGAAATTAGTGATATTTATTCAAGTCTAGAAGATTTTGCGTTTGAATTTATAAATAATAAGCTTAATACACAGCTTGATGAGCAAAAGAAGAAGGAGGAAAAATTAAAATGCAACATTACAAGATAAAAATAGAACTTAAATCAGATTTGTGTGCTGCATCAGGCAGTGGACACGGATGCTATATAGATAGTGATGTATGCTTTGATAAATTCGGATTCCCATATATTCCTGCAAAAAGGCTAAAGGGCTGTTTGGCAGATGCTGCTAATGAATTAATAGAATGGGGATGCTGTGATGATGAAAATAGATGTTACACTGAGGAAGATAAGAAACGACTTTTTGGTGAAAAGGGCTTAAATGAAGGTGGCTCATTTAGCATTTCTAATGCCTACATAGAGAATTATAGAGAAATATATACTATGCTTGATGAAATGCATAGCCAGTCTGATAGTCAGTCTGAAGATATGCACAATCAGCATGATAAAGAAGAGAGCAAAAATAAAAACAAGGAACAAATAAAAAGAAGTGACATTATAAACTACTTTACATCTACCAGAACTAGAACAGCAATTAATGAAGCAACAGGAACAGCTAAAGATGGAAGCCTCAGAACCATTAGGGTTATTAATTGTATAGATCCCATTAAAAAAGAAAAGTTTGATAATGAAAAACATAATCAAAATAATGACAAATACAATAAAAAAGATATAAGCAGAGTTTTTATAGCTGAGACTAGCTTGTCAGACCCAAGGGATGAAGAATTATTAATTAAATGCTGTAAGGCATTGAGGCACATGGGTTCACACAGGACAAGGGGCTTTGGAGCAGTAAAACTTAGTTTGGTGGAAAATAATGCAATTGAAAAAAATGAATTTATAATTTCTAAAATTTCTGATGATTGTAACAAAATTAAGCTTCTGATTAGTTTGGACTCACCAATAATGATTTCCAGCAATAAGGCTTCCGAATCAATGGACTATATTCCAGGCACCACTATATTAGGTTATTTTGCTGGTCAGTATTTAAAGTATATCAAAGACGATGATGATAAAAATTTCTATAAGTTCTTTGTTAATGGTCAGGAGGATGGATTGTATTTTTCAAATTTCTATATTTCAGATAAGAATCATAACAGATATTTTCCAGCACCTGTTACCTGTAAAAAAGAAAAAATCAGTGAAGGAATTTGCTATAATAGTGTATTTTATGAAAAAGAACAAAAACAAAATCCTTCTAAATCTTTAACAAACAAGTTTATCCGTGATATAGATATTTATCCATTTGGGAAATTGCCTGAATGTAAGAGTAGTAAAGAATATAACTGCAAAAATGAATATGAAATTGATAAAAAACGTTTTGTGGAGGTCAAAAAAGAAGTATTCTACCATCACGCAAGACCTGTTGATGATAAAGATGGTAAAAAGGACAAAGCTATAGATACATTTTATCAATATAATGCAATAAGCGCAGACCAATACTTTGTTGGTGAGATTAAAGGCAGCAATGAAGGTCTCAAAACGATAGTTGATTTGCTAAATAAAAATAATTGCAAAATGCGGATTGGAAAGTCAAAAACTGCTCAATATGGCTCTGTAACAGTTGTTAAGTATAAAGAGGAAACATCAGATGAAATAAAGATTTCAGTAAACAAGGGAAATGAACTTGCAGTAGTTGCACAATCACATATTATGCTTCTTGATGATTTTGGAGGCAATATTATAAAGCCAGAGGAAATTGTTAAGAAAATTGCAGAGAAGCTGTTTGGTAAGGAGGATGCACAGAAATATTGTGTTAATGAAAAAACGTCATTTATTAAAGTTGACCAAATAGGCGGCTACAATAGGAAATGGAATTTGGAAAGACCTCCTGTTCCAGCAATTGCTCCCGGCAGTGTATTTACTTTTATATATACAGGTGGGAAAACGGAAATTAATAAATACATAAGTATTGGCGAAAGACAGAATGAGGGCTTGGGCAAAATGTATGTCTGGGTAAAAGATGCTGTTTCAAATGATAATCAACCTATAAAGAAAGGTGTTTGGATTAATACAACTAGAGATGACAACGCTAAAATTCAAGAATCGGAAAATGTGCTTAGTATATTAATAGATAATATCAAAAGGCAAGAAAACTTATTAAAACTTAAGAAAAAAGCACTTAATAATGCAGAAAGGGTTAACATTAATTCAGAAAAAATAGATAATCAACAAAAGCTTTTAATTAATTCAACAACTATAAATAACCTTCTTATAAAATATATGAATGGTTGGAAGTATTCTGACTTTGAAAGACATGTTAAATTAATTAAGGATACTACAAAAAGAGATGAAGTTATAAAATTGTTATTTGAAGATATAGAAATCAACTCTTCAAATAAATATTCATCTAATATTTCAAAAAATAATGCATCTAAAAATGAGGTTTGTTCAGAAAAAGAAAAGGCTGTAGACAATTCTAGTTCAAATGATAAAAAGAATGAAATTAAAATATATATTGAACAAAATTTATTAGAAGGTGTAAAGCAAGAAAGTAATAGCAATGCAAAAGAAGAACTTTTGGAATATTATTTGAAGTACTATTACATTAACTTGCTGACACAATGCAGACTTAACATAAGAATAAACGGCAATGAAAAGGGAGGCGATAAAAATGACAAATAGTACGAAAGAAAGAGTATATATAAAACTAATTTTTACAACAAAATCTCCCTTTTCAGTATGTTCAGGTATGGATGAGTTCAGCGATAAGGATATTATCAAGCGAGGAGATGAACCATTTATTCCAGGCTCAACACTGGCAGGAGTATTCAGAAACTACATAAAAACAAATGGTTTAGATTCATCTGATATGAGTATTGATGATATTGATAATGAATTCTTCGGATATATTATCAGAGGAAACTCAAAAGAGGAGCACAAGGCAAAGCAAAGCGAAATAATTTTTGGTGATGCAGTACTTGCTGAGGTAGAAAGTAGGAATTCTTCTGAAAATAATGCAGAGGATAATTCTTCCACGAATAACACAGACAATCCAAACAAAAAATCAAAATCCAGTTTTGTTATTTCATTTAGAGATGGTGTAAAGCTGAATGATAGGAAAACAGCCATTGACA
>JAEWZA010000317.1 GCA_023395575.1 Bacillota bacterium | reverse complement strand
TTTAGGGACTGCAAAAGTGGCAAGGACAGTAGCTTGAACGAAGTGAAAGTAGCGTCTTTAGGCGCTAGTCGGCAATAAGCCCTTATAGGGCTAGTTCAAGCCACCCGTTTTACGGGTGGTCTTGACTTATATTTTAGTACAGTTTTTACAGACTTCATGACTATGTTATACTAATTTGCATTAAAAATAGTTCCTCTATTTTTAAATACAAAATAGTATTATACCATACTAAAAAAGTAATCATCTATACTTTCCATTAGGTCCTTTGCAATTTTATTGACTTTATTAAAATCCATAGCATCTATGTAAATGTTTTCAAGCTCATCATGTAACAATTTTGCATTAGCAAGCTGTGCTATTCCGCTATTAATAGACAATTTATAACGACTAATTATTGAGTCCAACTCATCTTTATGCTTTTCATCAGTTCCTGGGTTAATGGCTAAAGCATATACATCAACTATTTCATCGGAAACTCTATCTGGGAAGTATTCGTGGGGTGCAGTACTGTCGAAAATAGCAATGTCAAGCTCTCTAACAATAACCATATCTAGGCTGTTAGGATCGAAGCCGCAATGGTATATTTCTACATCAAGGCCTTTTTCTTCTGCAGCTTGGGCAATTTTTCTGAGCATGGTGGATTTTCCTGAACCTGGACGGCCTTTAATGAAATATCTTTTCCCAATGCATTCAGTAAGGTTCATTACAAAATCAACAGAACCTTCAGGTGTAGCTCCACCAAAGAATCTGTTTTTAACACTGCTTTGTTTTTCAGAACTTTTATTACTAAAAAATTTAGAAATTAAAGAACTTGTAATTACATCTAGCTTGTTGAAATCAATATTATCAATATAAATTTTTTCCCACTCGTCATGAATATTTAAACCATTTCTAAAATATTCATACGCATTTGTATAACAGGAAGCTATTTTATTTTTGATATCTAAAATTTTATTTTTTTGTAGAGCAAGCTTTTTGCTGTCCCAGGCTGCTCCAAGATTCACATAATCCTCTATAGCTCCAGGTGCTTTTGGTTCAATAATATGGGGTGCTGTACCATCAACGACACCAATGCCAAGAGTTGGTATTATCACTCCATCAATAGAATGGTTATCAGAAGAACAGTGTATGTATTCAATGTCGAAACCTCTTTTGTGCCATTCGCTGCCTATGCTTTTCATAAGAGTTGATTTGCCTGTCCCAGGTCCGCCTTTTAGGATGTATAATTTATCTAGTTCTTTGATATTATCATCAAAAAAGCTTACAAAGCCACGGGCTGAATTGGCACATGCATAATAGTTAATAATCTTTGCAGACAAAAGGATTCCACCTTCCTAAATATTTGTTCATTATATAGTTTATGCAATGAAAATGATTATGATAACAAATCAACCTTCTATAGATAAATAATTCTTGATGCACCCTATGAAAGATAGGATATATTTTACTAAGAATAATAAGAAAATATTCCTATGTTTAATTTTGTAGCTAAACAGTGGAATACACAAATCGATTTTGTTTATTGTATACAAAAACATACATGCAACTTCATTGACACAAATATGTCTTTTTTTATAAAGTTCGTGCTTGTTGTATATAATAAAGTACAATGGGCAAATGATAAAAATTGCTTGATATACAGAATGCAGACGATTTTTTGTAAAATAAGTATGTGTACAAATATAAGTGCATGAAGCTGGTGAGTTGATAACTTGCAAAAATTAATAAAAAAATTAATAAATAATATTAAAAGAGTTGTTGAAATTTATGGTTTTGTATGGTAACATTGTTAGTGAAAAAATTAACTAAATTTATTGCTTACATAAATTGCTGAATAGTACAGTGATAAACACAAATACTACTCATTGATAGCAGTATATTTATATAAATTGAAGGGAGAAATATAATGACTACAAACGTAAAATTGCAAGCGTGGGTTAAAGAAATGGCTGACATGTGTCAACCAGACCAGATTTATTGGTGTGATGGTTCTCAGGAAGAAAATGACCGTTTAATAAAAGAAATGGTTGAATCAGGAATGGCAACTCCATTAAATCCAGAAAAACGTCCAGGATGTTATTCATTTAATAGTGATCCATCCGATGTTGCTCGTGTTGAAGACAGAACATACATTGCTTCAAAGGCTAAAGAACAAGCAGGACCAACAAACAACTGGATTAACCCAGATGAATTAAAACAGACTATGAAGGGTTTATACAAAGGTTGTATGAAGGGTAGAACAATGTACGTTATACCTTTCTCAATGGGACCTATTGGTTCAGACATAGCAAAAATAGGTGTTGAGTTAACTGATAGTGCATACGTTGTAATCAATATGCGTATTATGACACGTATAGGTGCTAAAGTATTAGAAACACTTGGTGATGGAGAATTTGTTCCATGCTTACATTCAGTAGGAGCTCCTTTAGCTGAAGGTGAAAAAGATTCAAAATGGCCATGTGCTCCAATTGAAAAGAAATACATCAGTCACTTCCCAGAAGAAAGAACTATATGGTCATATGGTTCAGGATACGGCGGAAATGCTTTATTAGGTAAAAAGTGTTTTGCTCTTCGTATAGCATCAGCTATAGCTCGTGATGAGGGATGGTTAGCTGAACATATGCTTATTCTTAAATTAACAAGTCCTAAGGGTGATGTTAAATATATCTGTGGTGCTTTCCCAAGTGCTTGTGGAAAAACTAACCTGGCTATGCTTGTTCCAACAGTTCCAGGTTGGAAGGTTGAAACTATAGGTGATGATATAGCTTGGATGAAGTATGGAAAGGATGGTAGATTGTATGCTATCAATCCAGAAGCAGGTTTCTTCGGAGTTGCTCCTGGTACTTCAATGGATTCAAATCCAAATGCAATGCACAGTATTGAAAAGAATACAATTTTCACAAATGTTGGTATAACTGACGATAAAGATGTATGGTGGGAAGGTATGGGAGTAGATGCTCCTGATCATCTCATTGACTGGAAAAACAACGATTGGACTCCAGCAACAGGAACTCCTGCTGCTCATCCAAATGCTCGTTTTACAGCACCAGCTGCACAATGTCCTGTTATAGCTCCTGAGTGGGAAGATCCTGCTGGAGTTCCTATATCAGCTATATTGATAGGTGGACGTCGTCCTAGCACTATTCCTTTGGTACACGAAAGCTTTGATTGGAAGCATGGTGTATTTATGGGTTCAATAATGGGTTCAGAAATAACAGCTGCTGCTATCTCTGACAAGATTGGTCAAGTTCGTCGTGATCCATTCGCAATGTTACCATTTATCGGTTACAATGTAGGTGATTACTTACAGCACTGGTTAGATGTTGGAGCTGCTTCAACTGAAGACAAATTACCAAAGATATTCTATGTTAACTGGTTCCGTAAGGATAAAGATGGCAAATGGTTATGGCCAGGTTACGGTGAAAACAGCCGTGTTCTTAAGTGGATATGTGAGAGAGTATCAGGAGAAGGCGAAGCTGTTAAGACTCCTATCGGTTACATGCCAACTGAAAATGCTATTGATACTGCTGGTCTTGATGTATCAGCTGACGATATGGCAGAACTTCTCAAAGTTAACAAAGAAGAATGGTTAAACGAAGTTGAGTCAATCAAAGCTCACTATGCAAACTATGGTTGCATGCCTAAAGATTTGCAGGATCAGCTTGCAGCTCTTGAAGCTAGATTGAAAGCATAATTGAAGTTAATATAATACTTTATGTAGGAGCTGTCATAGAACTAATAATTAGTTTTATGGCAGTTCCTTTTATATTGACAATATCTAGAGAATAGCTATAGAATAATAGCAAAAGTGACATTGCCAATAATAGCAGTAAAATAAAGCTGTTTAAGTAAAATTGCAGAAAGAGGACATGACAAAGTGAAGGCATTAATAACAGGAGCTAGTTCGGGAATAGGGCGTGATATTTCCATAATATTAAGTAAAAAAGGTTACGATTTAATTTTAGTAGCACGCAGATTGGAAAGATTAGAAGAACTTAAATGTACATTGTCGACAGAAGTTAAGGCCATTTGTCTTGACTTGTCTAAAGAAGAATCTTGCTTTGAACTATATGAGCAAGTTAAAAATGAGGATATAGATATTTTGATAAATAATGCGGGTTTTGGCATTTTTGGAGCATTTGATAGGATAGATGTTCATGATGAAATGAGATTAATAAACACAAATATTAAGGCTGTCGATATTTTAACAAAACTATTTTTGAAGGATTTTAAAAGAAAAAATTCAGGTTATATTTTAAATGTTGCTTCATCTGCTGCTTTTTTACCGGGACCATTACTGTCTAGCTATTATGCATCAAAGGCATATGTACTTAGACTAACACAAGCTATTTATGAGGAACTTCGCAGAGAAGGAAGCAGAGTATATGTAGGTTCATTATGCCCTGGGCCTGTTGACACTGAATTTAATAATACTGCAAATGTTAAAATGAGTCTAAGAGGATTGACAAGCCAATACGTTGCAGACTACGCAATAAAGCAGATGTTCAAAAGAAAACTTACTATTATTCCAGGTGTGACAATGAAGCTTGCAGCATTTTTTGAAAAATTTGTACCAGAAAAATTATTGCTTAAAATAGCTTACCACATGCAAAAGAAAAAGGAAGGCTAGCAAGCATAAAATTCTTTGTGCTAATTTGGCGTATTTTCAGTTATTCAAAAAGTATGAAAATTAAGTGTTTCCAAGATTAGTGCTGATCTTAAATAAAAAGATATAAAAACATATAGTTTCAATATTTTTGCACCATACTTTGTAAAAATTAGCCAAAGTTAATTACTAATTGTTTTAGTGATGTTTTTACGCATTAATTCATAATAGTGCTTTGGAGTTACTCCATATTGAGCTTTAAAGGCTCTGAAAAAGTTTGAATAATCCCCAAAGCCGCATTGCTCATATACTGAAATAATAGGCAATCCATTTAAAATAAGATATTTGGCATGAATTAATTTTTTCTGAACGATATATTTGTGCAATGTTGTACCTGAGTACTTTTTGAATTCCCGTAAAAGATGGTACTTGCTTAAATAAAATTGCTCCGATAGATTATCAATTGTGATTTCCTCATCTAAATGGTTATTTATATAATGAATAATTTCGTCAATTAAATTATTTTTTTTAATGTCTATGTCAAGTTTATTGTTATTATCATAAAGAAGCATATTTATATTTACTAAAAGCTCAATAATATATGCTTTATAGAGCAGGTCGCTTCCAATGCCCTTATAATTTTCAAATGCAATAATTTTTTGAAGAATTGACTTAATATTTTGCTGCATTTCAAAGCTTATTCTTACAACCGCTTCTTTATTAGGATCCTCAAAGCATTTGGCAAGATTAGTTTCATCTGTAGATAAGTTTTCTAAAAATGATTTGTTTATCCAAAGTACAATTCGTTCATATGGGACTTTATGGTTATTAATAATTGCCTGATGTAGTTCTGTTGAATTGATTAGGATAATATCGCCTGGTTTTAAGGAATAGGTTTTTCCTTCCGTCAAATAAGTTACATTGCCTGATATAAAGAAATAACATTCAAAAAAATCGTGGTGGTGCAGGTTAACATGCTCAATATTTGTATCTGAATAGTGAAATATTTCGTAGTCTTTAGAAAGCATAAACTGTCGAGTTTGATAGCTATGATGCTTCTTTTTCATATGTGGGCTGCCTTCTTTCTATATGTAATTATATAAAAATGGGATTATAAGATAGTGCTTGCTAAGGTCAATTAGGTTAAAGCCTCTGCCTTTAATGACTAGCTATTAAGCAAAGTTCTTGCATACTGTTATGGAACACATTTTATCACAGCAATTTTTGCAAGTCAAATAGCAATAAGAGCAATATTACATTATCTAAATTATTAGTATACTTTATATATGTAGTTATTAATATAAATCAACTTTCACACATAAAAAGTCTAGGTTCGGGAGAATTTTTAACTGAAAGCTGAAGCATAATTAATTTTGTTAAGTTGGAGGTATTACATTGCTGGATGATTATTTTATGCTAAGTGGCAAGAACTCCAGGTCATTATATGAAAAATTTGCAAAAAGTGCTCCTGTTTATGACTTTCATTGCCATCTTTCTGCAAAAGAAATTTATGAAGATAAGCAATTCGAGGATATAGCTTCCCTTTGGCTTGGATGCGATCATTATAAATGGAGAGCAATGAGATATGCCGGAGTTCCAGAAGAATTCATTACAGGTGTTCAAGATGGATTATCAAAGTTTAAAAGGTGGGCAAAGATTTGTGAGAGATTAATTGGAAGCCCTCTTTACCACTGGGCAAATATGGAGCTGAAAGCTTATTTTGAGGTGGATGAGTTTTTAAAAGAGAGCAATGCAGAAGGTTTATTTAGTTTTTGCAATGATAAGATAAAGTCAGAGAAATTATCTCCTGTAAAAATGATAGAAAATTCAAAGGTTAAATTAATTTGCACAACAGATGATCCAATTGATAGTCTTGAATATCATAGACTAATAAAAACAGAAGGTAAATATAACTTCAAAGTCCTTCCCACATTTAGACCTGATAAGGCATTGGATATTCTAAAGGAAGGCTTTACTGAGTATATTGAAAAGCTGTCACAAACCAGCAAGCTTAAGATTGAGACATATGAAGATATGATTAATGCTTTAAAGAATAGAATTGAATACTTTAAGCAGGTAGGGTGCCTGTTGTCTGATCATTCCCTGGAATGTATGACTTACAATAGTACAAGTGCTGCAGAGGTGGAAAATATATTCATTAACAGACTACAAGGTAAAAAAATATCAATTGAAGAGGCAGAGAAATATAGAGTATTTACTCTTAAGCTTTTAGCCAGAGAGTATAGAAATGCGGGGTTTGTAATGCAGCTTCACATAGGAGCTCTTAGAAATACAAATGAAGCCATGTTTAGCAGGATTGGAGCAGATACTGGCTTTGACATAATGAATGATTTTTCTATAGCAGAACCATTAGCAAGAATACTCAATGACATGGACAGCTCAAAAGAGTTGCCAAAGACGATACTGTATTCATTAAATGCTAAAGACAACCTTGTGCTTTCTACGCTGTGTCACTGCTACACTGAGGATGGGATACCTGGTAAGGTTCAATTTGGTGCGGCATGGTGGTTTAATGATCATAAGGAAGGTATTAGTTCACATTTGAGATCAATTGCAAATCAAGGTATGCTGGCATACTTTGTTGGTATGCTGACAGATTCTAGGAGCTTTCTCTCATACGTAAGACATGATTATTTCAGGAGAATACTATGTAGCTTTATTGGTGAACTTATAGATAACGGTGAATTTGAAAATGATGAGAGTATACTAAAGGAAATGATTGAAGGGATATGCTATAAAAATATACAATGCTATTTGGGCTTAGTGGAGTAAGAATGCGAACTCGACCTTTCCTACCCCAAATCTATCGGAGCTCAAACTTATCAATGGTTAGTTGACAAAGCAACTCGAAAGTATAGTCGTTGCTTATATGGTGCGCTTTATAGTTAGTTGAGTAATAAATTTTTGTAATGTGAGATAAACAATTGATAATAGATTTTTGCATATAGGATATGACAACTATTAGGAGGAAAAAGAAATGAATGAAGTACTAGAGAAAATTTCGCTAATTGGTATAGTACCAGTTATAAAGATTAATGATGCTGAAAAGGCAGTACCGCTTGCGAAGGCGTTAAGTAACGGTGGTATTCCCACAGCAGAGATTACCTTCAGAACAGAGCAGGCGGAAGAAGCAATAGCTCGTATTACAAAGAACTTGCCTGAGATGCTTGTGGGTGCAGGTACAGTTTTGACTATAGAACAAGCTGACCGTGCAATTAATGCTGGAGCGAAGTTTATTGTCAGTCCGGGCTTTAATCCAAAGGTAGTGGAATACTGTGTGAAAAAAGGAGTTCCCATTACTCCAGGTTGTTCTAATCCCAGTGACATCGAGCAGGCTATAGAGTTTGGATTAGACGTAGTCAAGTTTTTTCCAGCAGAGGCATTAGGTGGAGTTAAAATGCTAAAAGCACTTTCAGGGCCATATGGCAATATTAGCTTTATGCCAACAGGAGGGATTGATGCAACAAATATTAAAGACTACCTTTCCTTTTCAAAGGTTATTGCCTGTGGTGGAAGCTGGATGGTACCTGAAAATTTAATTAAGCAAGCAAACTTTGAAAAAATAACTCTTCTTGCAAGGGAAGCAATAGAGAGCATACTTGGCTTTAAAATTTCCCATGTGGGTATTAATTGTGAAAACGAGGAACAGGCGGGGGGAGTTGCAGTAAGTTTTTCAAAATTGCTTAACTTTGACCTTTACAATGGAAGCTCGTCAATATTTGCAGGAAATTCTGCTGGTAATATTATTGAGGTTATGAAAACACCATATAAGGGTAAGCATGGACATATTGCAATTAAAACAAATTATATTGACAGGGCGGTTAATTACATTACTAACAAGGGATATAAATTTGACCAATCGACGGCAAAGTATGATTCAAATAATAAATTACAGGCTATTTATCTTGAAAATGAGGTGGGTGGCTTTGCAATACATTTAGTACAGTAATAGTAAACTAAATTGCATTCAAAACATTATTAAATCAGCATGGAACATAAAAATCTATTGGTGGCCATTGAACTGAACAGTGTATGCACACCTTATGATGATATGTTGCATATTGGACTATATAAACGGTATTGATATTATATGCAAACTAGTATAAAAGGATGGTAGAGGACTATGAAAAAAGTAGTAACTTTTGGTGAATTAATGTTAAGGCTGGCACCAAACGGCTATTTACGGTTTGTACAGGCTGACTCCTTTGAGGCAACTTATGGTGGTGGAGAGGCCAATGTAGCAGTTTCTCTTTCGAATTTCGGAATAAATGCAAAGTTTATTACAAAGCTTCCGGCACATGAGATTGGGCAGGCGGCTGTAAATTCATTAAGAAAATATGGGGTTGATACATCTGGTATAGCCAGAGGAGGAGCAAGAGTAGGTATGTATTATCTGGAAAAGGGTGCATCACAAAGACCTTCAAAAGTAATATATGATAGGGCGTTTTCTGCGATATCATTAGCCGAACCCAAGGATTTTGACTGGGATGAGATATTTAGGGATGTAGAGTGGTTCCATTTTACAGGGATAACACCAGCACTTAGTAGTGGTATAGCGGATATTTGTCTTGAAGCCTGTATGAAAGCGAAGGAAAAAGGAATACGGGTGAGTTTTGATCTCAATTACAGAAAGAATCTTTGGTCACCAGAAAAGGCACAAGAGGTTATTACAAAATTAACTCCGTATATAGATGTTTGCATTGCTAATGAAGAGGATGCAGAGAAGGTATTCGGCATAAAGGCGGATAATACAGATATTACAGGTGGAAAGATAAGCTATGATGGCTACAAGCAGGTTGCAGAAAAACTAGTTCAGAAATATGGTTTCAAGATGGTGGCTACTACCTTAAGAGAAAGCATTTCAGCAAGTGACAACAATTGGTCAGCAATGCTTTATGACGGCAAGGAATTTTACTTTTCAAAGATATACAGTGTTCATATTGTAGATAGAGTAGGCGGGGGCGACTCCTTCGGAGCAGGTTTGATTTACTCTCAGCTAAATAATTTTACCCCACAGGAAACAATAGAGTTTGCAGTTGCAGCAAGCTGTTTAAAACATACCATTGAAGGGGATTTCAACCTTATGTCGGTAGGTGAGGG
>JAEWZA010000245.1 GCA_023395575.1 Bacillota bacterium | reverse complement strand
ATATATGCTGGAAGGAAATGTTGATGTTGCAAAATCAGATGCATATGTTAGCGACTATCAGGCTGTGGATGAAATATATGGTTTGCTTGATTTTGATAATGATATTCAATTTGATAGAAATTATATTGAGGAAGAATTAAATAACCTTAATAGAATAATATCACAAAAGCTTGAAGCTAGTCATAGCAATGGGATTCACCTTTCTGTTCCATATATTTCAAAGCTGCTTGGATTAAGTTCATTTGAAGAAAATTGTATAATACTCTGTCTATTACCTGAAGTTAATAGAAAATATGAGAAGATTTTTGGTTATTTTCAAGATGATATTACAGTAAAGAGTCCTGGCATAGACTTTGCGTTAAAGCTGTTTACAAGAACAGATGGTGAAAAAATATCTGCTCGTTGTGCATTTGATCAACAGGCTCCGCTTATCAAGTATTTAATGGAGCTTCAGGGTGACATTAATGATAGACGAATTCCAATGATTGCACGTCATTTGAAGCTGGATGACTGGGTTGTAAATTTTATTTTAGATGCTGAGGTGTTAGATGCACGTCTAGCAAATGTAGCAGAAATGATTATGACAGAGGATATAAGAAAAGATAATGAAAATAACCATCTGGAAAAAAATATTGTTAGCTTCATAGAGTATTATCGCAAAAATAAAGAATTGGGTAGCAAGCAAATATTCTACTTTAATGGTCCCAATGGAGCAGGGAAAATGGCTCATGCAAGGGCTGTATGCTGCTCCATGAGGATGCCTTTAATTATTGCAGATATAGAAAAGATGATATTTTCTGAAATATATTATGATGAATTGCTCAGATTACTGGGAAGGCAGTTAATGATAGGACATACTGCACTTTGTATTAATAATTTTGACATGATGCTGATTGAAGATGGAAGGTATAAAGAGAAACTGACAAGCCTACTTCAAATGATTGAAAAATATGTGCCTATTACATTTTTACTCGGAAAGACAGAATGGAGTCCTTCAATAGTAAATGAGAATGTTGTTTTTATGGGAGTAGAATTTCCTTATCCAAAAGCAAGCCAGCGTAAAGAGTATTGGAAAAAATACAGCCAGAAATACCTGCTGGATGAAGCCGTCAATATTGAAGATTTTTCTGGAAATTTCAGATTTACACCTGGTCAAATTGAGAAAGTGTTGAGACTTGGTGAAAGTAACTCAGTATGGAATGGCAAAAGCAATGGTCAAATATCAACTGAGGAATTAAACAACGCCTGCTATACACAATCAAATAGAAAACTAAATAATATGTCTGCAAAGATTAAAAAAACATATTCATGGGACATGCTAGTGCTTCCACCTGACCAGATGTCTCAAATGAGGGAAATTTGCAATCAAGTAAAATTCCGTTCTCTTGTATATGAAAATTGGGGATTTGATAAAAGATTGGCTTTAGGTAAGGGAATTAATGTTCTTTTCTCAGGGCCTCCAGGTAGTGGTAAGACAATGGCCGCTGAAGTAATTGCAAATGAAATAGGCCTGGAAATATATAAAATCGATGTGTCTCAAATAGTTAGTAAATACATAGGTGAAACAGAGAAGAATTTATCAGAAATTTTTGCAGAAGCAGAAACATCAAATGCAATACTGTTCTTTGATGAGGCAGATGCCTTGTTTGGAAAGAGATCTGAGGTAAAGGATGCCCATGACCGCTATGCAAATGTAGAGATAAGCTATTTACTTCAGCAAATGGAAGAATACACGGGAATAGTTATTCTTGCAACCAATTTGAATCAAAACATAGATGATGCCTTTTTACGAAGACTGCATTTTAATGTAGCCTTCCCCTTCCCGGAAAAGGAACAGAGAAAGCTTATTTGGAAGGGTATGTTCCCAGCAGGCGCACCTGTTGATGCTGAACTGGATTTTGATTTTCTTGCTGAGAAGTTAATTATGGCAGGAGGAAATATAAAAAATATTGCTATAAATGCCGCTTTCTTTGCGGCAAATGAAGAATGTCCTATAGGAATTAAACAAATTATGCTAGCTGCAAAGCGAGAATACAAGAAGATGGGAAAAACCTTTGTTAAATCAGATTTTGACCCATACTACAAATTGATTGAGGTGACGGATTAATGGCTGTAGATACTCGTACAGTAATAAGAGATGTTAGTACAAGCTTAAAAACCCTTATAAAAGATAATGTTGCAGAATTAAATGATGACAGCTATATAACTTTTGGTTCGCCTAGTGATGTAGATTCAAGTAACATATGTCTTTCAATGTGTTTGTACTATCTTACAGAAAACCCAAGTATGAGAAATAGTGAAAAAGACCCTATAGTGGGCACAAACCAGTTTTATGAGCCTCCGGCTTATCTGGACTTATATTATTTGATGACTCCCTATGCAAAAGACAGAGACACTGAGTTGTTAATACTTGGAAGAATATTTCAATTATTCCATGAGCACGCAACATTAAGTGGCAGTGATCTAAAGGGAAATCTAATAGATTGTGGTAATGAAAAAATTAGAATATCGTACAATAACCTATCCTTACAGGATATTAAACAGTTATGGGAAGTGTTTCCAGGGAAGCCTGCCAAGCTGAGTCTATCTTATCTGGTATCACCTGTAAGATTACCAGCTGAAAAAGTGATAACAATTCCTAGAGTATTGCAAAGAGATTTGGATGTTTTTCAATATAAAAAGACTATTACTAAATAGTCAAGCTATACAAATGTGATGTTATTCGCAAAATTTATATTTTGCGTAACATATAAATCCTAAATAACAGTTATAACAAGGAGGGCTTGAAATGCCAAATTATTTATCACCAGGAGTTTATGTAGAGGAAGTATCCAGTGGAGTGAAACCAATTGCTGGTGTGGGCACATCAGTAGGTGCTTTCATTGGTCTTACTGAAAAAGGTACCGTTGGTAAAGCTACATTGGTTACTAATTGGAGCCAGTTTGTGAGTGAATTCGGAGGATTCATTCCAAATGCATATCTATCATATGCAGTATACAATTTCTTTGCAGAAGGAGGCACATCCTGCTACGTTGTAAGAATTGCTCCAGCAGATGCAAAGACAGCAGTTTATACCGTAAAGGATAAGAGTGAAGAATCTGTTGACTTATTTGAAATTTCTGCACGTTCAAAAGGAACATGGGGTAACCGAATATCTTTTGAAATTGGAAAAGCAACTAATTCACCTGAGAATGAAGAGGACTTGAGATTTAAGCTGGTAATTAAGTACAAAGAGTTATTTGATGATGAATATACAGGTGACACTGAAGGTGAAATTGTTGAAGTTTTTGATAACTTACTAATGATTAATATCGAAGAGAAAGTAAATGAAGTGTCATCATTTGTAAAAGTTAATGTTCTTAGAGACTTAACTTCTCTAGAAGAAATGGAAAGAGTTCCTGTTTACAATGACGGTAAAGATGATCCAGTAACTAGCCTAAAGAATGGTGCAGATGGAAGATCCGCAGTTAAGGATTACTTGAATGCAGAAACTGGTATTCATGCATTTGACGTTATAGATGAAATCAATATCATGGCTGCACCTGATGTTGCAGATTTAGACGGAGGCCGTGACATTATAATTGAAATGCTTAATTACTGTAAACTAAGAGGAGATTGCTTCTTTGTTGCAGATCCTCCACATGGCTTATCACCTACAGGTGTAAAGGAATTTAAAGAAGGTATAGGCGACTACTTAGGTACTAATCCATTAAATTCCTCATATGGTGCACTATATTATCCATGGGTATTTGTTAATGATCCATTAACAGGAAAGAAAAAGTTAGTTCCACCATCAGGTGCTGTAATAGGTACATATGCACATGTTGATTCAACTCGTGGAGTTCATAAGGCTCCTGCCGGCACTTCAGATGGTTATCTTGATACTGCTGTAGGCATAGAGAGAATAGTGACTAAGGGAGAACAGGAAATTCTGAATCCTATAGGAATAAATGTTATCAGAGCACTTCCTGAGGGAATTTGCATTTGGGGAGCAAGAACTCTTTCTGCTGACGCAGAATGGCAATATATCAACATCAGACGTTTGATGATGTATGTTGAAGAGTCAGTTGATAAGGGAAGCCAGTGGGTAGTATTTGAGCCAAATGATCCTAGCTTATGGGGAAAAGTAAAGAGAAATCTTTCAGCTTTCTTAACAAGAGTATGGAGAGATGGAGCACTTTATGGAAGTACTCAAGAAGAAGCCTTCTTTATAAAGGTAGATGAAGAAAACAATCCTCCTGCTACAAGAGATGTAGGTCAACTTATTATTGAAGTTGGAATAGCTCCTGTAAAACCTGCTGAATTTGTAATTATCAGGGTTAGTCAAAAAACACTTGCTAAATAATAGTTTTAATTAGCTTTTATATGACCAACCGTTGTTGGCTCGAATAATATAAGAAAAAAGAGAGGGGATTAAATCCTATGGCAACTGGAAATAGAAAAGATCCATACAGAAATTTTAGATTTAGAATTGCAATTGATGGTATTCAAATTGCTGCATTCTCAGATGCAACTATTCCTGATACATCAACAGAAGCAGTTGAATACAGAGAAGGAACTGATGCAACACATGCAAGAAAGCTTTCCGGTCTTACAAAATTCGGAAATGTTACATTAAAAAGAGGTCTTACAGATACAATGGAATTGTACAACTGGCGTAAAGCGGTTATGCAAAAAGGTGCTAATAAAAACAGAAAAAGCTTGTCCATTA
>JAEWZA010000015.1 GCA_023395575.1 Bacillota bacterium | reverse complement strand
ACCAGCTGCAGATCCATCAACATCAACTACTCCAGTAGTTGACACATCAGCAACATCTGAATCAACAGCACTTGATCCAGTAGAATTACAATGGTATGTTGTTGGTAATGGTCAACCAAATGACATGGACAAAGTTTTAGTAGAAGTTAATAAGTACTTACAACCAAAAATTAACGCTACTCTAAAACTTAACATCTTCACTTGGGGTGATGACTTCGAAAACAAGATGAGTGCAAAGATTCAATCAGGTGAAAAGTTTGATATCACATTTACATCAAACTGGGCTTGTAACTATCTTCAGAATGCACCTAAAGGCGCATTTGTAGATCTTACTCCACTTATGGATCAATATGCTCCAGAAACTAAGAAGTTACTTGGCGAAAGCGTTATAAAGGGTGCTTCAATTGATGGTAAATTATTTGCAATTCCTACTAACAAAGAAATGGCTCATAACTGGGGCTTCTTAGTTAATAAGGATATGGCAGATAAGTACGGTATTGATTTATCAACAATAAAGAAATTTGAAGATTTAGAACCAGCTTTAGCAATAATCAAAGAAAAAGAAGCTGCAAACGGAGTTGAAGCATTCCAGACTCTTACTGGTGAATCAGCTTACAGAATTCTTGATTTTGAAAAGTTAGTTGATGATAACGTTCCAGGTGCTTTATATGGTGACGGAAGAGATACAACAGTTGTTAATGACTTTGCTTCTCCTGAAGCTATGTCATTATTCACAACTCTTAACAAATGGTACAAAGCTGGATATATCAGAAAAGATGCTGATACTATCACAGACTATGCTCCAGCTAGAAGAGCAGGTAAAGTATTTGCAACTACTGCTTCATTAAAACCAGGTAAAGATGCTGAACAATCAATATCTGATGGTGTTACTTGGAAGCAAATTGATATCACTCCTCCAAGAGCAACTACTCGTGAAATGACTGGTTCAATGCAAGCTATTTCAAAGACATCACCAAATCCAGAAAGAGCTCTTATGTTCTTAGAATTAATGAACACAGATGCTTACCTCTGTAACTTAGTTAACTACGGTATAGAAGGAACTCACTTTACTAAGCTTAACGATACTACAATTGAACAAACTCAAGCTGGTAAAGACAATTACAACAACAGCTTACAGTGGTTATTCGCTAACCAGTTCAATACTTACTTGTTCGCTACAGAAGATCCAGCTAAGTGGACTAAATTCAAAGAGTACAATGCAAGTGCAGCACCATCACCAATACTTGGTTTCACATTTAATACTGAAAATGTAAAGACTCAGATTGCTGCTTTAACTTCTGTTAAGAAACAGTTTATGCCTGGTCTAGAAACTGGTAAAGTTGATCCTGCAACAGTTGTTCCTAAGTTTACTGATAAACTTAAAGCAGCTGGCTTAGATGCAGCTCTTGCTGAAATGCAGAAGCAAGTTGATGAATTCGTAGCAAAGAAATAATATAATTTAAAATGAACAGCTTTTTATCAAGTCATTAATTGACAAGATGGTAGCTGAAAGTAAAATGGGGCTAGCGCTAGTATAGCGTTGGCCCCATTTTAAATAAATACATAGGAAATTCTATTAAAGTAATTCTGCTATTATCTCATGGAGGCCAATAGGTAACATAAAAATGAAGAGTGAAGAGATAGCTAAAATAGCTGGTGTATCGAGAAGCACTGTTTCCAGAGTAATAAATAATTATCCAAATGTACCAGATGAAACAAAGAAAAAGGTATTAGAGGTAATAGAAAAGTATAACTATCAGCCTAATACTTGTGCAAGAGTTTTAGCAGGCAAAAAAAGTGACACAATAGGTTTATTTATAGTGAGTATAGCTGATGCTGAGAATCCAAATAGGCTATACAATAATGATTATTTTAACCAATTTACTAATGCAATTGTTGATTGTGCTAATTCAAGGGGTTATTATGTTCTAATAAACATTATTTACTGTGAAAATGATTATAGACGTGTTAATGAGATATTTTTACAAAAGAGAATTGATGGCGGTATAGTATTAGGTACTGAAAAAGAGGCTACAACTCTCATAAAAATATCACAAAAAGGCTGTCCTATAGCGTTGATAGATTATGATGTTGAAGAAATATTAATGAATAAATCTGAAAATGAAAATTTAATTGTAGTAGGCTCAAAGGATTATGAAGGAGCTGTAGAAGCTGTAGAATATCTAATTGCATTAGGACATAAAGAAATAGGTTTATTAGCAGGGAGATTATCTACATATTCAGGAAGACAGAGATATAAGGCTTATATCGATACAATGAAAAAGCACAATTTAGAAATTAGAGATGAATTTATTCTAAAAGGAGATTTTATTAAGTCCAAAACAAGTTGTGCGGTACAAGCATTAATTGATAATGGAAAGTTACCATCAGCATTTTTTTCATCGAATGACGATATGGCAATTGCAGCATTAGAGTTATTTAAAAATAATAATATTAGAGTTCCTGAAGATATATCAATAATAGGTTTTGATAATATTACTCTCGCATCACTAATTAAGCCAGCACTAACAACAATAGAAACACCTATTTTTAATATTGTTGAAAAAACAGTAGAGGAACTCATCTATAATATAAGAAAGACTAAAAAAGGTTTTAAAAGCTATAGCTATAATACAAAAATGGTTATTAGAGAGACATGTACAAAGAAGTAAAATTCTTTGTTGACATTATAAATTATAAAATAATTAAGAGGAGATAAAAACATGAAATACGGATTTTTTGATGATCAAAACAAAGAATATGTAATCACTACTCCCAAAACGCCTTACCCTTGGATAAATTATTTAGGTACTCAGGAGTTTTTCTCATTAATTTCAAACACTGCAGGTGGATATTGTTTTTATAAGGACGCGCGTTTACGTAGAATAACAAGATATAGATATAACAATGTTCCAATTGATATGGGAGGAAGATACTTCTATATTAATGATAATGGTTCTTTATGGTCACCAGGCTGGTCACCAGTTAAAGCAGAGTTAGATAGCTATGAGTGTAGACATGGTATGGGTTATACTAAAATAACTGGAAGTAAGAATGGTATAAGCTCAGAAGTATTGTTCTTCGTTCCTTTGAATTTTAATGGTGAAATTCATAGAGTTAGAGTTAAGAATACTACAAGTGACAATAAGAGCTTAAAGTTATTCTCATGTATTGAGTTCTGCTTATGGAATGCACAGGATGACCAAACAAACTATCAAAGAAATTTAAGTACAGGTGAAGTTGAAGTTGAAAATTCAGTTATTTATCATAAAACTGAATACAAGGAAAGAAGAAATCACTTTGCTTTCTATTCTGTAAATGCTGATATAACAGGATTTGATACTGACAGAGACACCTTTGTTGGACTATATAATGGATATGACGCGCCTCAAGTGCCAGTAAGCGGAGAGCCTACAAATACTATCGCTCATGGATGGGGACCAATGGCATCTCACTGTATTACTGTTGACTTAAAGCCAGGAGAAGAAAAAGAATTTGACTTCATACTAGGATATGTTGAGAATGATGAAGATGACAAATGGGAAAGCAAGGGCGTAATTAACAAAAAGAAAGCATATGCAATGATTGAAGCTAAAGGTAATCCTGCTGCAGTTCAGGCTGCTTTTGATGAGATGCAGGAATCATGGAATAGCCTCTTTACTCAATATAAGCTTGAACATAAGGACGAAAAGCTTTGCAGAATGGTTAATATATGGAACCAATACCAATGTATGGTTACATTCAATATGTCAAGAAGTGCTTCTTATTTTGAAACAGGTATTGGTAGAGGAATGGGCTTCAGAGATTCCAATCAGGACCTCTTAGGTTTTGTTCATCAGATTCCAGATAGAGCAAGAGAGAGAATACTTGATATTGCTGCAACACAGTTTGAAACAGGTGGAGCATATCACCAATATCAGCCATTGACTAAAAAAGGAAATGACGAAATCGGTGGAAACTTTAATGATGATCCATTATGGTTAATTGCAGGTGTAGCTGCTTATATTAAAGAAACTGGTGATATGGGCATACTAAATGAGATGGTTCCTTTTGATAATGATGAAAATAATAAAGCAACATTGTTTGAACACTTGAAGCGTTCATTCTATCACGTTGTAAATAATTTAGGACCTCATGGCTTACCTTTAATTGGTAGAGCGGACTGGAATGACTGTCTCAACCTAAATTGCTTCTCAAATACTCCAGGTGAGTCCTTCCAAACTACAACCAGTAAGGATGGAAAGGTTGCAGAATCTGTATTTATAGCTGGTATGTTTGTATTCTATGGCCCAGAGTATGTTAAGTTGTGTGAATTAACAGGAAAGGCTGATGAAGCTAAGAAGGCACAAGAAGAAGTTGAAAAAATGAATGAGGTTGTTCTCAAATTCGGTTGGGATGGCGAATGGTTTATTCGTGCTTATGATGACTTTGGACAAAAGATAGGAAGTAATGAAAATGAAGAAGGCAAGATATTTATTGAGTCACAAGGCTTCTGCTCAATGGCTAAAATAGGCGTTGAAAAAGGTTATGTTGAAAAGGCTCTTGATTCGGCAAAGAAGTATCTTGATACTCCATATGGTTTAGTACTAAATAACCCTGCTTTCACAAAATACTATATAAATATGGGTGAAATATCAACATATCCAGCAGGATATAAAGAAAATGCAGGTATTTTCTGCCATAATAATCCATGGATTATTGCTGGTGAAACTGTAATTGGCAGAGGAGATAGAGCTTTTGAATACTATAAGAAAATAGCTCCTGCTTATACTGAAGAAATAAGTGAAATTCATAAGACAGAGCCTTATGTTTACTCACAAATGATAGCAGGTAAGGATGCTGCTAAGCCAGGTGAAGCAAAGAATTCATGGCTGACAGGTACAGCTGCTTGGAATTTTGTAGTTATATCACAAAATATACTAGGTATTAAGCCAGATTATAATGGACTTATGATAGATCCTTGTATTCCAAGTGATTGGGATGGTTATAAGGTGAGCAGAAAGTTTAGAAATGCTACATTTGAAATTTCTATAACTAATCCTAACCATGTAAGTAAGGGTGTTAAAAAGCTTGTTCTTGATGGAAAAGAAATTGATGGTAACATTATTCCTGTTCTTGATGATGGAAAGGTACACAATGTTGAAGTAGTAATGGGTTAATTTTATAGTAATCTAGAGAGATATATAAGCTCAAAATATACAATATATACGTTATATACGTTTGACAAAACTCCACAATAAAAGCCAGAGGAAAAAATCCTCTGGCTTTTATATAATAAATTTTTAATTATTGAATGATTCTATTATTTTGTCTGTTTTTTAAAGCTATGAGTCGCTGAATATAAAGTGCTTTTAAATATTTTCCTTATATTTTAAAGACTATAGTATTACAAGGGAAGCCTTATAATAAATTCTGTACCCTTGTCAGGTTCACTGCTAATGATGATTTCACCGTTATAAAGTTGAACAATGTGCTTTACAATTGAAAGTCCTAAGCCAGTTCCACCCATATTTCTTGAACGGCCTTTATCAACTCTGTAAAATCTTTCAAAAATTCTAGAGTGATGTATAGTGGGAATACCAATTCCTGTATCTCTAACTGATATTGTAGTAATGCCTTGTAATTTTGTTGCATTTATGAAGATAGTGCCATTTTCAATATTATACTTAATTGCATTATCAATTAAATTTATCAGCATTTGCTTGATTCTATATTTATTAACTAGAATTTCTATGTTTGGATTAACATTAACCTGAAGCTTAATGCTCTTTTTTATAGCTGAAGGTTCTAATAATTGTATAACTTCATCAACAATAAGATATAGATTGTGATGTGTAACTTGTTCGTCATTGCGCATACTTTCAATTTCAGATAATTGAAGAATGTCATTTATCAAGTGGTAAAGCCGCTCTGCCTCAATATCTATTATGTCTAGGAATTTTGAAGCCACAGCTGTATCTTCAATAGCACCATCTTTAAGTGTTTCTACAAAGCCTCTGATTGAGGTTAAAGGAGTTTTTAGCTCATGAGTAACATTGGATACAAATTCTGTACGTATTTTCTCTAGTTTTTTTACAGAGGTAACATTGTGCAGAGTAATTACACCACCAACATTTTTAACAGTAAGCTCTGCACTTTTTATTGGATTAGTATAAACCTTGTAAATAAAATTACAGACCATTCTAGGCGAAAAAATAGTAATTTCATCAGTGAGAGCTACATTATTCTGAATAGTGTCCTCTAAGAATGAGTTGATTTTTGTGTTTTTTGTAATGTCTAATAGGTTCTTGCCAATAATTCCAGGACCGTAGTTTACTCCAAAAATATCACAGGCACTAGTATTAATAATCAATATTTTATAATTTGAATCAATTGCAATTATACCGTCTCTCATACTATTAATTATTGTGTCTATTCTTATATTTTTATCTACTATTCCACATAGTGTATTGTCAAGTTTATATGCCATTTCATTAAAAGTATATGCTAATTCTTCGATTTCATCGTCAGAGTAAATTTCCACTCTTTTTTTGTAGTTACCATTCGCAATTTCTTTTGTAACATTTATAAGCTTATTTAAGGGGGAAATAATAATATTAGAAACCTTGAGAGAGATGAGCAATGTAAGCAATAATCCTACTAATATACCTATAGTAGTATATAGATAAAACGATTTATTAATTGAATTTATCTGGTTAATAGGAACAGCAACTCTCACAATTATATTTTTGCTCTCAATATAATGCGCAACATAAATATAGGCAAGATCGAGTGTTTTGCTTAATCGCTCGTCAAAGCCTAAATTACCTTCAAGTGCGTCTTTTACTTCTTTTCTAGTTATATGATTTTCCATATCATAGGCATTTGAATCAGAATCACCTAATACTTCACCGCTATTGCTAATTATTGTTATTCTTGTAGCAAGAGAGAAGTTTGAAATATTAGATTCTTTTTCGTTTAGTAGCTTTGCATAATCAGTGGCTAATTTACTATACTCGATTTTCGAAGTTGTATCTACTTTTTGCTCAATTTGATAGGATAACAAAACAGCTATATTTTCACAATTGTTTTTGACTTCATATAAATAAAAATATCTGGATAATGCAATAGTAAATATACCTGCTATAGTTATTGCTATTATTACAAGTAAAATTGTGTATTTTACAATTTTATTCTTCATTAATACGTTCATATCAAGTATTTAAAACAAGTCTTAATAAAATACTGGAATGAACCATGGACCCCCTTTATATTTTTAGTATGCTCATTCATCTTAAGCAACAACCTACAAATGGATTTTTATAAGTGTTGGTGGAGGTTAGCATAAAACCTAAACTATGGGTTACTATTGTGATGATATTATTGCCATCATATGATAGTAATTTACTAAATTATTGACTTTGCTTATCATTAAACCGGTATCCTATACCTCTAACTGTCTCAATAAGCGTTGGATTTTCATCATTTTCTTCAATTTTTTGTCTTAAATATCGAATATGTACATCAACAGTTCTAGTTTCTCCGTAGTAATCAAATCCCCATACCTTATCAAGAAGATGCTCTCTAGATAAAACTTTACCTTTATTTTTCATAAGCATTTTTAGAAGTTCGAATTCCTTTAGGGGCATTTCTATAATTCTGTCCCCTTTGTAAACTTCTCTTCTTGTGCAATTAATTGTAATGTCTGCATGTGAAATAATATTATCAACCTTGGGCTCATTAGAAGTATTCACTCTTCTAAATAAAGCTTTTATTCTTGCCAATAATTCTCTAACACTAAAGGGTTTTGTAATATAGTCATCAGCGCCTAATTCTAAACCTAATACTTTATCAAATTCTTCACTTTTTGCAGTTAACATAATTATTGGAACACTATTTGTTAAATTATTTTGCCTTAATCGTCTGCAAACCTCTATACCATCAATACCTGGCAGCATGATATCCAGAATAAATAGGTCTGGAATGTTTTCGATGCAAGCAGATAATAAATCTTCACCGTTATCAAAAACACTAACCTTAAAGCCGTTTGACTCAAGATTGTATTTAATTAGTTGCTGTATATGCATTTCATCTTCTACAACAAAAATACTATGTTTAGTCATTTGACCCCCAAATTCAATGATTATGTTCATTAGTCAATATTTTTACTTAATTCAACTATATCATATTCCTTAAATACATTCAAACCATCAAAAATTCATCTTCTGCTATTTTAAATTAATAATAAGATTATTCATCCTATTAGGTGTTTTGAAAAATGTTGATTTTCAGCAGCCAAATAGCCCAAGAAATCATTTGTCATAAGAATATTTCTTTATATAATGAATTTTAATTAATTCAATAATATCAGTATAGTTTTAATGTGGGTTTAATTAAATGTTAACTTAGTGTTAATATTATAAATATAATAGAATTATTATTAACATAAATAGAAATTTTTAGTATAGAAAAGAGATTTAATTGTGATTACATATGGCACTTTCTATTCAGATTTATTATTGGATGAGGACTTACAAAGTAGGAATTTAAGGATCTTGCTATAGCAGGAATTATAGTACTTTTGGGAATACTCTTATAAACGTATTAGCTATATTGTTAAGAAATAAGTACCCAAAATCTAATAATAACGGCAATTAATTAATATGGAGCTAACCATTAAATTTTAATATAAAAAAGTGCTACTGAATTGACTGATATGTTTGCCATATAAAAGGAGTGTAAAGCATAATATTTTGGCAGACTTATCAGTTTTCAGTAGCACAATATAAATATTATTTCTCAAGTAATTTTTCTAAATCTAAAATAAGTACGATCTTACCATCTTTCTCAGCAACACCACTAAAAAATTTACCTGATAAACCAGCAATAAGCTCTGGCGCAGGTTTGATATCTGACTCTTCATAACTAATTATTTCACATACCTCATCAACTAACAATCCAACAACCGATTGGTGATTTAATATAATAATACGAGTACTTTCATCAAACTCAATTGGAGGATAACCAAACTTTTTCCTCACGTTAAAAACCGTATGAACCTTGCCCCTGAGATTAATTAGTCCCTCAATATATACCGGAGTATCAGGTACCTTGTAAATATCACTAATTTTCTCGATAATATTTACACTATTAATATTAATGGCAAATACTTCGTTATTAACTTTAAATAGAACTAATTGTGTAGACATAAGCAATACCCCCTAAGTAGTAACTATAGATAAAACATACCCTTAAGTTTTATTATATCAGTATAAGAAAAAATCGGCAATTTATTTTTTAATTATCATAAAATTGGCAAACGAAATAGAAATTTGTCAAATTTCTTTCTGAATTTGAAAGTGTAATTCTAGAATTCAAGCGGTATATTTAACTGGTATATTTGAGTAAAATAGATATGAATTGTTTTTGGTGAAATATGCTTAAAAATAAACCAATCGGCTTTATCAATACTATCTATAAAGTCGATTGGTTTCTAAAGTAAAAGTATTTTCAAGGTCTTTGCCTTACAATTTTCACTTAAATATAGTTGTGCTATATTTAAATGCTGGATTAGCTTCTGTAGCTTCCGTTAATTTTTACATAATCGTAGGATAAGTCACAAGTCCAAATTCTATCAGAGACATTACCCTTTTTGAGATTAATTCTAATAACAATTTCCTTTTTCTTTAGCAATTCCTTTGCTGTATTTTCATCAAAATTAACTGCACAGCCATTTCTGCAAACTAAAAGGTCTCCTATTTGAATATCTGTAAGATTTGGGTCAAAGGAAGCACCTGAATATCCTACAGCTGTAATAATTCTACCCCAGTTTGCATCTTCTCCGAATATCGCAGTCTTAACCAACGGTGATTTTGCAACTGCACATACCGCTTTATATGCATCAGCTTCGTCTAATGCTCCATCAACTATAACTTCTATAAGTTTAGTAGCGCCTTCGCCATCCTTTGCTATTAATTTCGCCAGATAAGTACAAACATACATAAGTGCGTTGACAAAAATTGAATACTCATAATCATCTTTAACAATAGCATCATTGTCAGCAAAACCATTTGCCAAAACAAAAACTGAATCACATACACTGGTATCACCATCTACAGATACTCTGTTAAATGTTGATTTTACACAGTGTTTTAAGGCTTTATCAAGCAGACTTCTTGAAATATTAGCATCAGTAGTAATAATACCAATCATTGTGGCCATATTAGGATGAATCATACCAGAGCCTTTTGCCATACCGCCAATACGGACCTTTTCGCCCTGTATTTCTATTTCAACTGCAATTTCCTTTGATAATAAATCTGTTGTCATAATTGCTTCTTCAGCATCGGAGCTTCCTTCAACACTAAGTGAGTTAACAGCAGTTCTTATTCCTGAGCGAATATTTGGCATATTTAGTTTTGAACCAATTACACCAGTTGAATTAACAAGAATGTCTTCTGGTTCACAATGCAACAGTTCAGCAGCTAATTTAGTCATATCCTTGGCATCGTTATAGCCGCTTTCTCCTACACAGGCATTGGCATTGCCACTGTTAATTACTATAGCTCTTGCAAAACCGTTTTTTATATGCTCCATTGATACCTGAAGGGAATGTCCCTTTACAATATTTGTAGTGAATACACCAGAAGCAACTGCCGTATCTTCAGAACAAACAATTGCCAAATCCTTATTATTGTTTTTCTTAATTCCACAAGCTACGCCAGTTGCTGTAAATCCTTTTGGAGCAGTAACTCCGCCTTCTATAATATTCATGATTAACCTCCATAGGCTATATATTTAACCTTATTAAATTTATTATATTGTTATTAAAAGCTATATTTGTAAGTAGATTATACATAAATTTACTAAATGAATCAATTATATTTGACATATATATATGTATAATTATACATAAAATTAATTTTTGAATATATTAATTGTGTTAAAACACTAAAATTAGTTAAAATAATTCTTTGCAAATTAATAAGATTAATTCTTTATTAATTTACTAAGAATGGATTAATAGTATTCATTTTTATTTTTGGAAATAATTATAGAAGGCAAGAAATTTTGCGGGAAATATATGAAGGGGCTGTTGCAAAAAGACATTTTCTGTATACTGATGTCTTGTCGTAAGAAATAGTATGCGACGGCTAAAACGCTGAGATGAGCCATTACTAAATCATGCAATTATTTTGGTAACAAACCATTGATAATTCAACCGCACCAATAGTTTTTTATATGCGAAGTTTGAGTTATTTAATTGAAAAGCAAATTAATTGATGGTATTATTGATTTGATGATAATTTGAAAGTATTTTAGGTTATAATATACATAAATAAATTAATAAGCTATATCAGAGAAATTTAGTACATAGTTATTAAGTTTTTATTTATAAATAATTTTATTTTTCTATAAATGAGGGAGGAAAACTAATGAAAGATTGCCTTTTTTGCAAAATAATTAACAGGGAAATACCTTCAACTCCTGTTTATGAAACTGAAAAAGTTTATGCGTTTTTAGATATTGAACCTGAAGCCCCAGTACATGTTTTGATTGTACCAAAACAGCATATTGCTTCTCATAATGAATTAACTGTTGAGAATGTTGATGTTATGAAGGATATCCACTTAGCTGTAAATGAAATAGTAAAAAAGCTAGGAATAGTTGAAAGTGGCTATAGACTTATTAATAACTGTGGACCAGACGCTGGACAGACAGTTTTTCATATTCATTATCATCTTGTTGGAGGAAGAGAATTAAGCACTAAAATACTTTAGAATTACTATTATTATTTGTGTTTTATAAATAAAGGTTGACACAATTTTGAAAATTAATATATAATATACTGTGTGCTGTAATTAGCATAATTCCCTATAGTATGTTTTTAACATACTACGGCTATTTTCCCGGCACAATTGCTATTATCGGAGGGAGGGAAATTTTGTGTCTGAAGTAAGAGTTAAAGAGAATGAGTCTTTGGATAGTGCTCTTAAAAGGTTTAAAAGATCTTGTGCTAAGTCAGGTGTTTTAGCTGAGGTTAGAAAGAGAGAGCATTACGAAAAGCCAAGTGTTAAGAGAAAAAAGAAATCTGAAGCTGCAAGAAAAAGAAAATTCAAATAAAACTGTGACAATAGTAGTTTACAGGAGATATTTGTTATGTCATTAAAAGCTTTGTTAGTTCAGGATTTAAAAGAAGCCATGAAGGATGGCAATACAGCTTCAAAAACAGCTATTCAAGTGGCGAGGTCGGCAGTGCTTCAGGTTGAAAAAGACACGAAGGTCACCCTAGACGATGATGCTATAGTTGAGATTATTGCCAAAGAAGTTAAAAAGAGAGTTGAAACTTTACCTGACTTTGAGAGAAGTGGTAGACAGGATCTTATAGATAATCTAAAAGCTGAAATTGAAGTATTAAAAAAGTATTTACCACAGCAGTTGAGTGAAGAAGAGGTTGAAGGAATTGTAAAGAACGCTATTTCTTCGACAGGAGCGCTTACTGCTAAGGATATCGGGAAGGTTATGCAGGTGGTTTTGC
>JAEWZA010000013.1 GCA_023395575.1 Bacillota bacterium | reverse complement strand
ACTTGATACTGTGTTGTTGTAGGATTTGAGTCGCTGATATTTATATCCATAGAATCTACAGCTATATTGCTTGTTGTCACCTGCGGAACCTGAAGCTTTGTTCTGACCTGCTGTTCCGATGTGGTAATATTACCAGATTCATCTTTGACTTCAACCTTTACTGTATAATTATTGTCTGGTGACAATGGAGTTATAGTATGTGTGTTACTAGATTTCCAGCCCGAAACCATAGTTCCTACAGTATATTGATATTGAAGATTATTAGCTGGAGTAATAGTATCTGATGCATTTACAGATATGCTAATACTTGTGTCCTGTGGTGTCCAGGTTACGTTGTTTATTTTTGGGCATTTATCTACTATAATTGAGATTGTTTTGATTACTGGTTGTGCTATTCCATCGCTCACCTCAAATTTCAACTCATGACGGCCTTCCAATAAACCATCTATATTCAGCGAATTAAAACTGACTGTTTTATCAGTAGCTGTATTGGATATTGTTCTTGTTTCCTTTAATACTGAATCTATATAGTATTTGCAGGTTAATGTGTCTCCATCAGCATCTGATACAGTAATCGATGGTGTGCAGTTGGTTTGTTCAGATATTTTCTCGTTTATGGTAGGTGTGTTTATTGATAACGATGGTAGTTGTGGTTCTTTAATAGGATATCTGGGTGCAATCTGCTGCGTGCTATAGCTATAGAGAGGTTTTGTAAACACCTCACCATTTGACATTACTGTGTAGCTGTTATCATAATCTTTTATATATTGTATACTGAATTCATCCAACTGACCATATTGGAAATCATATTTTTCCCAAGAGCCTCTTGAAGACGTTTTTCCTATAATTGTTTGATTTGCTGCACTAATATATTCTTCAACATAAAAATTACTTATTGAAACCCACCCAAAATGTATGCCTCCATTTTGTTGCTTTTGAATATTCGATACATGTGTTCTAAATGTATGTTCATCATCTAACATAAATACAGTATTATCTGATAGTATTATGAAATGTGATTTATAATCTCCTCCAGATGTATATCCCAATGATACGTTATTTTTAACATCATAACAGCCAGCCCCGTCACCATTACCAAGATTAACATTATTGTGATCAAAGGTATAAAATAGTTTCAAGTCTAATGACATTGCAAGAGAATTAATAATTGCGCTCATAAAGTTACCTGCTACATTTTCAAATCGATGCACAGAAGTTTGCAATATATATGTATTTGTGTCAGTTTTGGGGTTATAGGCATAAACTTTTGAATATCTATACATATTATTTGGTTCATAATCAAAATCTTTTGACCAGTATAAATTACCATCAATTGCAGCTACTATACATTGTACCCCCTCAGTGCCAGTACACTTTATAATAGTGTTTAAATTAAAGTCATAATAATAAAGGGTATATGTCCAAGTATTAGTATCACAATGTATAAAATAACATTTACTCCCATCATATGAAATATTTAAAGAACTAGCATTACTTAAAAGTGCATTAGTATATACAGTATTCCATGTGTTATTGCTATAACTAAGAAATGCTTTCTGCCTTTGATCAACAATAAAAGGAGTTCTCAAAACCGGGTTTGTTGCAGCCTGTACTTCACTACCAAACTTTAAAGAAATATTATTATGTAATTTTTCAAATGAAACACTAAGATTCACAAGTGTAAATAAAACCATCAAAAACACTATTACTTTCTTTTTTATAATTTTTACCATATATCCTCCACGCCGACTTTCAGCCAATAATAATGAAACTTTTAAAAATATTTCTAATCCTACTCAACCATATAACTCACACTTATATCTTCATTTGTCTTTGACAAAAATCTGATAATTGTCATTATAGATTTTTCAATATTATCTACGCCAAATACTATCCTTCCTGATGAAAATTCCTTTACAAAAATATTGCTTGTCCCTTCTATTTGCCCTACCTCTAAATCCAGCTTCTGAGTAGCAGCATATAAGTCAATGACCTCCACGTCATCAGGATTATAGTTTACAATTATGTCATAGCTTTCTATCCCCTCTTTTTTAGGAACAGCTATAACAAAATTAAATCCCGTATCCTTATCAATATTTATAATTAATTCCTCAGTTGTATTAAGCTCAAGCACTTCACTCCACTCACTGCATACAGCATTTTCATTCAGTGCTCTAACTCTGTATTCACGTCTTGTATTAGGTTCTAGCCCTTGATCTATGTAGCTTTCTGTAAGAAGGTCATGTATTATTTCACCATCCACTTCCACTTCATAGGAAACCGCACCTTCGGGCTTATCCCAAGTTAAGGTTATTTGATTTAACTGAGCCTCAGCATAAATATTTGCAGGTACAGCAGGTCCTGTCATTTGTGTAATAGTTTCAGTCCATTCACCTGTACCATATTCATTTTTGGCTCTTAGCTTATATGAATGTTGGCTGTTATTGCTTAATCCGCTGTGTATATACACAGTATCAGTTATATCATTAATAATCTCATTATCAACCATTATGTCATAGCTAGCTGCCCCATCTACTTCATCCCATGAAAGTGCTATTGATATGCTACTGGAGGTAGTAGAAACATTTGACACAATACCAACAGTAGTAAAGAAAGCTTGAAGAGAACTCCATTCACCTATACACTCAGAATTTACAGCTCTAACCATATATACATGCATAGAATTTGGTTTTAAGTCCTTATGCTCAAATGAATTATCGCTTATATTGCTTTGGATTGCTCCATCAGCCATAACATCATATGTGGCTGCACCATCAACTGTGCTCCAACCAATTGTTATTGAAGTACTTTGTGATAATGCTGCTATATTATCAGGTATGCCTAATAGCACTGACTGAGCAATTTCTGTGCTCCAATTACCAACCCCATAACTATTAACTGCTCTTACTCTGTATGTATGAATTGAACCTGAAATTAATTCTGTTTGTATGTATTCAGTATTAGCCCCAACCTCTAAAATCTGCCCGTCAATTTCTAGCTGATAGCGTTCAGCTCCCACTACCATATCCCACTGAATTTCAATTTTATTATTAGCTGCAGTTGCTTTTAAATTTGTAGGTGCAATAAGTAAGGTTGCCTGTTTAAGCAGTTCAGTCCACTCTCCAAATATAATTCCATTTAGCGCTCTAACACGGTAAGTATGCTCTTCATTAGAATTAAGCTCTGAATGTGTATATGATGTATTCAAACCGTTGTCAATTAGTTGACCGTCTATTTCAATTTCATAGCCTGTTGCTCCAGTCACCTGCTCCCAGTCTAGGGTTATTGCACTGCTTGTAACAGTTGCTACTTTAAAATTATTAGGTACAGAAGGTAAAACTATACCTTTAACATATTCACTCCAATCACTTACAAAATACTGGTCATTTGTTCCTACTTTGTTTTTTGACCTAACCCGATAAGTGTGCTCTGAGTTTGAAACTAAGCCTTGATGTATATATTTCGTCTCGGTCAACTCAAGAATATTTGCACCGTCAATTTCAAGATCGTAAGCCAAAGCCCCTGCTTGTGGATTCCAGATTACCTCCAATGAATTGTCTGTGGCTTTTACCTGCAAATTAACAGCTGACGCTGGCAAGGTAGCTGCTGCAACAACGTCACTCCATTCACCTACACCGCTTGAATTTTTGGCTCTGACTCTATATGTTCGCTGGGTATTTGCCTCAAGTCCTGTATGTGTATATGTAGTACTATTCCCATTATCAACAGGGTTACCATACACCTCAACTTCATATCCTGAAGCTCCAACAACCGCATCCCATGAAATATCAATTGATATGCTTGATGGAGTTGTCCTTATATTTGAAGGAATTTCTGGTAAAGTCCAAATCTGAACAGGTTCACTCCATTCACCATATATGTCTGTATTTTTGCCTCTGATTTTGTAGGTATGTTCTGTTCCTTGATTTAAATTATCATGAATATATGTTTTAGATGTACCGTTATCTATTATTTGACCATCAATTTCTATATCATACTCTGATGCCCCATTAACCTCATTCCAAGCTATATCAATTGATATGCTTGACGGAGTTGTTGTAATTCCTTTAGGCTTTGAAAGTAATGTATGTGCAAGGGTATCTGTACTCCATTGACTTACACTGCTCTTGGGAAAATAATTAATCATTCTTAAAAGATACATTCTGATTAAGTAGTAATCAATCGCATCTATAACTCCGTCACCATCTACATCTCCTACCCAAAGCAGTTCTTCTGAGGGAGTACCATTTGGTTCTTGCAAATACAATCCCATTTGTAAAAAATCAAGAGAATCTACTTCACCATCACCGTTCATATCTCCTATTAATCCATAGGTTCCATAAGAACTAATTGCTCTAACCTTTACTGAATACTGTGTATTAGGCTCTAAATTTTGGTATTTAAAACTTGTTGCTTTTATGTATATACTGGCGTCTGAATTCAACGCTACTTCATAACCTTGAGCCTGCACAATCTCATTCCAGCTCACATTAAGTGTTGTATCAGATGCCTCAGTATATACAACCGGAACTGGAATAGTATCGGAAAGAATAGACATTGCTTTATATTCTGATAATATGTCACTTAAAGTGTTGGTTAATTCTAATGATGTACTTGTTAATCCAATAGGATCCTCTGAAAGCATTTTTGAAATAGCTATATCCTTTATTTGTTTTGATTGCATTGCAGTATCAGCATTCAGACTTTGTGCCTTTATTGATACTAAGCCAGTAATACCAGTACACTGTATTATTAATACTACTGCAAACAGTCTGACAACCCACTTTTTCCAATTTCTCATATTCATTTCTCCTTATTAATATAAAATCCAGGGGTAAAGCTTTTAGTATTAAGCAAAACTTAGTAGACTTGAATTAATGTGTTAATCTGCATAAGTACACGCCAATGTGACTTAACAAGCTTGATGAAAGGTACGAATTTCTAGCTACAAACGCTGTACAAATAATAAAAAGTATTTTTTTACTTAATTAAAATAAAATAATTCTATTAATTTTAGAATATTTTAACTTTATTGTCAATCAGATAAGTTATTTTATATTTCTAGTAATATTTTTAACTTTTTTATCAAACCATACAAAAAAGCTTACTCTTCTGAAATTATCTTTCAAAAGTGTAAGCTCTTTAAAC
>JAEWZA010000389.1 GCA_023395575.1 Bacillota bacterium | reverse complement strand
TGCTTATCCAGCTTTATTGCAGTTCTGTCATTAGTAATATGTGTAACTTCTATTGGCATCCAGTTATTATGATCCATCGCAGTCATACCTACCTGCGCCCAAAAAACATTTTCACTTGTATGACACTTGATAAAATAATCATTTACCCATCTTAGCTGGTTCTGAAGCCATTTCATTTGTCCGCTTTCAACATATGCATCCTTGTATTCTATAGCACCAAAAGCAAGAAGGCTGGCAGTATAAGCACAAGTTATACCAAACTTGATATTATCACCTGCATCAACCCATCCACCAGTCAAGTCTATACCTTCCTTTTTACCATCAGTTAACTGAGAATCTCCACGCCATGTGAGTCTTGTTGGAATATCTGATGTTGATATCGCTCCAGAACGTTGAGCCTCATAGAATAAGATTGATTTCTGTAAAGCTTCACCATAGTTAAATGAAGAAGCTGCTGAAGTTGTAGATTGTATTCCAAATTGAGTTACTATCAATGTTGCTGCAAGGATAAGGGCATAGATTCTACCTTTTTTTACTTTAGCCATTGTACACCCTCCACTTATTATACTTTTTTAAAACTATATTAAAATCATTATTAGGCATTACTTATTTTACATTTATTTCACCACTATTGAATGTAGCAGTAATCTTATTTAAGGAATTATCACCAAATGCGCCTGCTGTACCGTTTGCTATTGTAGTTGCACCTTTTTGTGCATCTTTTTTAACTTTGAACTTTATATTTGTAATTACGCCAGGCTTAGTTATTGTATCCTTACCATTACTACTACTTGTAAATAAGTAACTTACCATACCTGTTGTTTCAATAACTGAATATTCTAAACTTGTGCCTATATTTTCTGTAATATCACCTGGTAATACTTCAACTACTTCAAGTACATTGGTATCATATTTTATATTAAAATTACAGCTTCCTATACCAGACTTTGGTACAGTATCTATCTTAACAGGGATTATTACAGTTTCTTCTGCTGAAGCACTAGCTGACCCTATAGAAAGCATTGCATCACCTTTTGCAGTTTCTTCGCTTGTACTTTTTTCTGTAGCGTCTGTGCTACTAGTTGATGCATCTTTAGTATCCTTCGTATCTGCAGTAGATGCTGCATTATCAGTTGAATTTGTAGTTGGAGTCTCTGTAGTAATTGTTGCTGCTGTATTATTAGCTACTGATGAATTATCAGATTTTGATGTTAGCTTCACTATGCCAAATATTGCTAACCCACAAACAATAATAATTGATACGATTAATATAGTTTTTTTCATGTCCTTAATCTCCTCATTTGATGATTTTTTAATTTACAGAAAGACTTTTGGTATCTAATCCTTCTGATGTAACTATACATTATATATAGAATTATATAACTAGTATTCTATTCTACTTGAATAATCCTATATATTAAATTGCTACTCATAGCGCCTGCTGAAACAGAGCCAATTCTTAAATATGAAATAATACTTTGGCTATTATGCAAACTCAGATAATAAATTCATATTTTAAATGTCTTTGGCGTATATTGAGTTAGCCTTTTAACACCAAAATATATGATTATTATTATTTTGAAATCAGACTGCCTGTTTCTTAGTTATTTTTTAGGCAATCTTATTATATACTCATAAATTTTCCACTTGTATTGGAGAATAGCTTAAAGCTTTAAAAATTAGATTATGCACACATAGTGCATATTACTGCTAAAAAAAGCCGCTTATTTTCTTACATATTAGAGTATGTATGACTAGCTTTAAAAAATGCGAAGTTTTCATTTCGTGCCTTCATCGCTCTCTTCGTATTTTGAGCAAAGCAAGCAATGGCCCTACACTTTTAATACTATTTTGTCGCTGGAGTACCAGCGAAATAGAGGTTAGCTAGAATTAGCCTAAACTTGACATTCCTTACGTAGAATTCCCGCACGTAATCTCCTTTTTGAGAAAACAGCGTGGAGGTAAATAAATCAAGCCACAACGCTTCCAATTTTATACAGATAGGAACTATAGAAATGCATAAAGCATTTCTATAGTTCCATCTTTAAATCCTAGTTAATCTTAGAAGCTAATAATAGCACCTAATAAATACTGCTTTATTTTTGCAAAGTCAAGAGCATTTACATCGCCATCATTGTTAACATCTGCATTCTTCATATTTATTTCTTTACCTGTTAACATGTACTGTTTTAAAGCAGCAAAGTCTAATGCATCTATGCTACCATCATCATTAACATCACCTAAAGTTCCAAGTGGAGGATTTTCTCCACCGTCATCATTTCCTTTTTCATCAAGGTAAGCTGATACCCAAGCTAAAGGTGCATTCCAGTTAATTGTTACTTCGTTTGTTGACCATGATTCTATATGATCCATGAAGCATTTTTGTGGTGGTCTTGAACCTGCACCCCAACCTGAACCTTTAACCAAAGGATCTTGTAATCCAGAGTTAGGTCCACCTGATAAGCATCCTGGAGGTGCTGTTGGGAAAGTATTATCTGCTTGATATGACCAGAAACGGTGATGTGGGTTTTCAAGTGGGTTTTCACCATAACCTGTTACATAACTCTGAACATTAGGGTTACGTCCCATGATATAATCCATAGCTGTAACTACACCGTTCAAATACTTAGCATCATCACTGAATTCATATGCATAAGCCATAACAATTGCTTCGTTAATAATAAATGAGTTTGAACCCCATGGGTAACCGATTATTTCTTCTCCGTTTACAGCAACTCTGCTTTCTTCAATAGGAGCTCCATAACCCTGTTTATTAGATATAGCTATAAAATCATCTGCAGCTTTCTTTATATTTGCTTTAGCTGTAGCAACATCAGCAGCAGGTAATCCATTTGGAACAAGTGCAAGTGAAATTGTTCCAAGACCTGCAGTATTACCCCAGTCAAAACATCCTGTAACTCCAAGAGCTTCTCCACCAGTTAATGAACTAGGTTCTTCAAGGTAATGTGTTGATGTCTTGATATAATCTAAATATTTAGCTTTTCCAGTTGTAACATACAATTCACAAGCTGCCCAGTAGAAATCATCTTTAACATAATCGTCACCGTATGCTCCACCACCGGAACTTTGCTCCATAGGAGCATATATAGCAGGATTTTTAACTGCTGCATCCCATGCTGTTTCTGCTGCTGTCAAGCATGTAGCAGCAAATGTAGCATCAAGATCTTTCCAGAGACGTGAACCCTGTGCAGCTATTGCAGCAAGATTCAATGTAGCTGCTGTACTTGGTGGTTGTAACCAACGAGGTTGCTCATCCTGGTCAGGACGAATTGCAAGTGCTGTCCACTTTTCATCATGTGCTTTATGGTGAACCATACCTGCTAATGTATTACCAGCTGGTACTTGCATTTTTAATAAAGTTTTTAAGTTGAAACGTGACTCATCAAGTAAGTCTGGTAAATTATTACCACTTTCAGGGATGTTCATTGTGTTATCTGCATATGGAGCAATAGATACATCTCCTAAAATCTTTGCACGCTCATATTGGTTTTGTACAGTCCATGTAGAAATACCGCCATTAACAACGTATTTACCATGGTCACCAGCGTCATACCAACCACCAGATATATCTAAAGAATAATTAGCACTGTAACTTTTTGTTGGGTCTGGTTTAAGTACATCATTTGGATGTCCAGGAAGACGTGTTAAATCCTGACGGTCTGCATATGGCATTTCTATAGGCACACCACTTCTGCTATGATAGAAATATTTAATAGCGTTATATTTCATATCAGTATACAAATCTGTTCCGATATCAAAAGGTAAGCTATCTTCTGAACCTACAACTAATTTATAATTTTTCCCCACAGTAGTATATGAAGAGAAATCAATAGTATGAACTTTATCACCTGATGATTTATCAAAGCCCTTTACAGTTGATTTACCTGTAGCAACAGTTGTTCCAGCACTATTCTTTAATGACCAAGTTTGTGGAGTTGTTGCATCTGATACTAAAGTTGCAACCTTAGCTAAGTTAGGGAAATAACCTAACTGATTTACACGAATTGCATTTGTTGGCTCTGGTACTGGTACCGGATAACCAATAAATTGAGGATCTGACAAGTAAATATCATCAAATTTTATTGTATAAGGAGTTGATGAAGTTACACAGTCTCCACCTAAATGGAAAGCAAATTCAACTGTATCCTTCGTAACATTAGCTGTGAAAGTTTCTGTTACAGTTTTCTTCACACCTGCCTGTAAATCAATTTTTTGCCAGCTTCTGTTATTGTAGTTCCAATACTCATTATATGGCTCGCCTTGATCACCTATTTTAGGATAAATCTGACACGCCTTCTCTGAAGTAACTGAGAACTTAACAGTATATTTGTGTCCGTTTTCTAGTTTTAGTCCTCTATGACGTAACTGAACATCCCATCTGTTTTCACCTTTGTTGTTAATAGTTACGTTATAGGTACCGCCTGAAATGTCGAATGTAGCCTTACCTTGGTCTGATTCAACAACATGCCATGGAAGACCTACTCCACCATCAAAATTGTTTTGCTGAATTAGTTCACCAACACTAAAGTATTCCCCTGTGTACTCAACAGCAAATACTGATGAACCAAATGCACATGTTAGTAACATAACTATTGCTACTAATAAAGAAACTCTTTTGCATAGCCTTTTTTTCATACTTACCTCCTATAATTTTTGTTTTATTTAAAGCTTGATTCTGTTGCAATCCATCACGTAACCACATAGTTTGTGAAGTATTCAGCGCATTAACATGCAAAGTTTTGTGGTTGGAATATGTATCGTAACAGTACCATACTTTATAACTGAACAATAAGCTACGTTTTTAGCTTAGACATTCTATATCAATCTCTAAATGCTCTACTATGCTTTTTAGCTAATTTTTTATAATTAGTTTTATCAAAGTAGAGAGTATAATCATGCAGTAACTATATATTCCAGATAGCCTAAATCCTCAGTGGGTTTGAAAATACAGATTTTCTATCCGCTTATAAAATCAACCGCACCATAATACTAAATTCAGAGATTAATAATTAAAGGATATAACTTATTTCTACCAAGTTACATTATTCATTAAGCTAATACAGGTAACTCAGTAGTAGTACCTAGCAGATACTTCTTTAATGTTGCAAAGTCTAAAGAATCAATGCTATCATCTTTGTATATATCAGCAGCTTTTAAATTGATTGTTACACTATTGTCCAGCAAATATTTCTTTAACACTGCCAAATCAAGTGAATCAACGCTCTTATCGTCATTAACATCACCGTACAAAATCTCATCTACAGGAGGTGTACCTCCTTCTGGCTCTGTACCAAATACTTTAACACCATTATCATAAACAGGAATGTATTGAGTTAGTTCTACAGTACTACCAGCTTTGATTCCTTTATATGAAAAATCATTTGATGGATCCCAGTATTTTGTTCCGTCAGGCGCTGATACTCTAAATTGTACTTCTCTTCTATGTGCAGATTGTCCACCTGGATAGATATTTTCTCCTGCCATATCTATATTGACATAATATATATTTTTTGAAGTATCCCAAGGTAAGATTTTGGATATTGTAATTCCCTTACCTTCTGAATAATTCATTCTAACTGCAAGGCTTAATGGGTCAACATTAGCATCTACAACCTCTGAAAGATCCATGAAGTATTTGAATGAAAGCTTATCTGTAACTCTTGCAGGCCATCCTGTCTGGTTATATACAACTGCCTTTATCTCAGTATAGGTAGGTCCGGTTGAATTCAAGCTTGCTTTAATAATTACTTCATCATTTGTTACCTTTTCAATTGCCTTAAAGTTTGGAATAGGATCTCCGCCGAATTCTTCATATAATTTTGCTAGAGCTCCAGTAAAACCAGCATTGTAATCATCTGCAATTTCATTATTTACAAAATTATCTATCTCATCAGTATAACCATCCTTACTGTCAGGCCCTCCAACTAGAGCACCATATATTGTATGGCGATGATAATTTGGTGAAGTCATTTGATCAGTCCATGAACCGTGTGCTGTTCTGTGATGAGGATGCTCTGGTGGATTTACGCCATATCCTACCACAAAACTTCTTCCTGTACTTCCAAGAGCATAATCAACTTGACTCTTAAGGAAATCTTTATAAATGGAAACCTTTGATGGTGTACATAGTTCACTCTCTGCCCAAACACCAGCCAAAAATGCTGTTGTTGTAGCATGTCTTAATGAACCCCATTGGAATAGCCATGCTAATCCTTTAGGTGTGTAGGTTATACGTTGTCCATCAACTCCAGTTGTCCAATAATCTAAATGTCTTTCAATGCTTTCTATGTAAATCGGTTTTTTTGTAATCCTTGCTAGCAGCAATTCAGCACCATAATGCACATCATCCCAGCACTGTCCCCATTTGTATGCTATAGTCTCTGATTGTTGCTCTCTTCCCCAATTTTCTACATAGGATTCAGCCTTATTTAAGTAAGTGCTATCATTGGTTGCCATATAAATCCATGTTGCCGCCCATGATAGTTCATCCCAAAATGCTGAAGAACTATAGAAATTGGCAGCTGCTTTTTGATATCCTAAATCGCTTCTTGTTGCATCAGCAAAAGCAAAAAGCTCTTTTGCATGTTTTAAACAATTAGCAGAATATGTTGGATCACTATCTTTAAATACTATTGCCGCTGCTGCAAGTGAAGCAGCTGTTCCAGCTGATACAGCTGTTCCAGGATTGGAACTGTCTAGCTTATATGATGGCCTGTCCATCTGCATTACTTCTGCAGCACCCCACCATGCATGGTCTACAGTACCATTACCAACTTGATAGTAGTATACATTTGGTGAAGGATGACACTTTATAAAATAGTCATTAGCCCATTTTATACCATCCATTATGTATTTCGTTTGGCCGCTCTTATCATATGCCTCTTTATCTTCATATAAAGACCAAGCCAACATTGTTGATGTATAAGACATTGGTAAATTAAATTTTACGTGGTCTCCAGCATCATACCATCCGCCAGTTAAATCAAGTCCTACATCTGAACCATCCTTTAACCCAGAGTCCCCTCTCCAGTTATCGCGTTGGTCATCTGGAAGAGCTCCAGAACGCTGGAATTCATAAAACATAATTGATTTTTGCAATGCTTCACCATAGTTGTAGGAAGCAGCAAATGTCTGAGGTTTTGGAATCAGTGTTAAAATTACTGCAGCTGCTACAGTAACAGCTAAAATTTTCTTCACTGCATTATTAACTTTGCGCATTAGTTTATTACCTCCCTTAAACACTTACTAGCAATTTTTAATTGCTAAGCAATACCATTTTTAATCTAGCATAATCAACAGCATCTATGTTTCCATCATCATTCATATCTGCTGCTTTTATATCTATTTCAGCAAAAGACTGTGATAATAGAGCCTTCTTAATTGCTGCAAAGTCTAGTGCATCTACTGACCCGTCTTTATTAACATCACCTTTTGTAAATGTAGGAATATCTACAGTATAATTATATAGATTTGGGAAGTTCCCAGTTGTATAAAGGAGTACAAGCATTCTAAGTGAATTTCCAAAATATACATAAGAACCTTGATCCTTTACTTTTACATTCTCATCATAAGCACTTTTTGCATATGCACTGTCTGTACCGGTCATAGCCGCTGCAGCTCCACAAGATACAAATGTAGCTGTGTGATTTGAACTTACCTGATTTCCTGATATTGTATATCCATCTTTAATATTTGTAATACCTATGCCTTTAAAGAAGTTTGATATTTGATCGCAATTTGTTTTTGCCTTTGCTGTACCATACCAGCTGTAGTCAATTGCTGCTCTCCATTGATAACGGATTGCATCGTATAAGAAATCGTAACCCATTCCGCTTGCTGGTCCACCTGCGGCAGTACACCAGTCGGGAACAAGACCTGTATTTTGATTTTTAGCTCTGTCTATAATTTCGTAGCACTTATCAGCAACCTTAATCCATTCTGAGTTACCTGTAAAGTCTGCATATATTCTATACCAAGCAGGTGAGAAATATGATGGATTTACACAACTAGTTCCACCCCAAGTATCCCCATTTTTTATTATATATGTACCCTTTTCAACCATGTGGTTGTAAATCTTACTGATATAGGACTTTGCCTCTGTTTCATAATTCACAGAACCGCTTGAACCCCATTTCTTGTGAGCAAATACTAACGCAACTGCAATATCCTCATCAGCATCAGTTGCTGCACCTTTTCCATCATTACCAACTATATTTCCACTTGCATCAATATGCCAAGACATTAATCCATTTGAATTAAAATAACATTTTACATAGCTATATAAATCATTAAATAGTTGCTGCTCTCCGAAATACACTGCAAGTAACATTCCATATCCAAGTCCTTCTGATACAGTATCATAGTTAGTCGCAGCATCTCTCTGAACTCTTTTAAAACCTCTTGCTCCATTACTCGTTACATGTGCGCTCTTCCATGATTCCCACTCTGTTTTTACAAGTTGATCCGCTGATGACTGATTATCTGCCAATGAACTGAAAGTACCATATGGATACTTTGCAGCATAAGGGAATGGAGTTGCATCTGCTGCATTTACAAGAATAGATGGCAATATCAAAGATATTACAAGCACTGCTGTCATCACAAGCGTCTTAGCGCTTTTAAATTTCATGCTACTCATCATACTTTTACCCTTATCCTTTATTTATTTTTACTAACCATATAGCCATTTAAAATACTAATTAAAAACTAAAGTCCGGATAGTACCGGGATGGAAATCATTCCAAATACTTATCCGGACTATAATTAATTCTTAATAATGACTATATTATCTTAAAGATAATTATAATTATTGGTTAAGTAACATCTTCTTTATTAAAGCTAAGTCAAGTGCATCAACAGAACCATCATTATTAGCATCTGCATTCGCTTCATTCCATTTACTTACATTGTTACCTAATAATTTCATTTTTACTGCTGCAAGATCTAATGCATCTATTGATCCATCATCGTTTGCATCACCGTCCAACTCACCACCACCGATATCATTTGGGAATAACATTGCATAAACACCATTTGCAACTGCGTATTCAGCTTGCGCCCAGAATCTGTGATATGTGATTGTTGGAGCATCTTCAGCCTTACCTGTCTGCAAGTATTTTTCAACCTGAGGCCAGTTAGGATCCTGCTTGTATTTTGAACGAATGTCTATGAACTTAACACCTGGTTGAATCTTGTCACCGTTAGGCATTGTTCCTGACCAACCTGCTGGAATATAAACTTCCTGATTGAAACGGCTATAGTCTAAGCGTGTTTCTGGTGCTCCTATACCCTTTTCATCTGTATAGTTTGTCCATATAGCATCAAGAAGTTTTTTAGCAGTATCCTTTGCAGCTACGTTTCCTGATGCAGCAGCATAGTAGGTTAATGCATTGATAATTGAAGAAGTAACACCCAAGTCTCTTCCACGAGCTGTAACTTCTACATGTAAGTTTGGATTTCCAGTGAATGAATCAAATCCGTTCCATGTATCAGGTTGTCCTTCCCAATCTATTGTTGTAGGAATTGTAAAGGTTCCGTCAGCAAATTCAATTTCTGAGATAATCCATGCTGCCCATTTGTCAGCTAAGTTCTTAAGTCTTGTATCTTGTGACTCATAATACAATTGCATTATACGCTGCATTGACCATGCTTGCATACCAGGCCATGTGTTACTACCTGGGTCAGCATATACTGGATTTTCTATGTAACCCATACCATAGAACTTAGATGTTCCTGCAGGCCAAGTCTCGTAACGTCCATTATATGAGTTACTAGCTCCACCAGCTATAGCACCTTCAGCAGACTGTAACCACTGATAGAATTCAATCTGTCTCTCTAAGCTCTTACCCCAGTCAGCTGAACTATTAGCTGCCTTTGGTTTAAAGTCAGCATCTGTTGATAGTACATAAGCTGCAAATGGATTCTGGTATCCGAAGTGGTTATGGCTTGAACCAATAATCCATGACCATTGTGAACTAACTCCACCACCCCATGCATAGTACCATGAGAGTAAGTACATACAAGCATCATATCCTGTTCCCGCTTGTTGTGAATTTCCTACTGTTCTGAAATACTTATCGAACATTGCATATCTTAAATAGTCACCCATTTTAGATGCTTTTTTTACTTCTGTAGATATGTTTATACCCTTTGATTTTGCTACCTGATTTGCTAAGTATGTTGCCTGTACGGCACGAGCATCTGCATCCGGAGCATTTGTGTATTTAAACTGTGTTGCATATGAACTGTCACCAGTAAATAAGTCAAGGAATCCATTCTTTCCACCGAACTTCATTGCATCCCAAGATGGTTGTGGTACAGTTTCCCAAGTTGACTCCTGCTCACCTCTTTGGAATGTGTTGATGTATGAATTTTTGGAAGTTCCATCTCCTCTGTTACCAAATCCATACCAGTTATCAACGTCTAAAAGCCAGTGCATACCATATATCATGCTGGTTCCATAAGCAGATTTCAAGCCATTATATATTGGGTCTTTACCAACAGGTGCTCCTGTATCCAATTGTGAAGGATACTTGCTTACATCCTGCCATTCTCCAGCATAAGTTGCAGGCTTGTTTGGATCATATCTGCTCATACTAGTTTCAGGCTGATCTAATTCTGATGGAATTATATACTTTTCAGCTATAGTCCATGATTTCTTAAATCCATCGAATTGTCCGTTCAATCTACCGTTCATAGCTTCTAACCACATGTAATAACTGAAAGCTTCACTTGTAGTTACATGACCATAATCTGGTGCTTCAACGTTCATTGTTTCAATAGTATGGTATGGAACTCCATCTGGACTGAAATATCCACTATTTGGAGCCATTATTTTATCATACATAGTGTTAAAACGCTCAGCATACACTGGATTTACAGGACCTGTAACTTCATCACCTGGTGCTGCTAAAACAGCTGAAGGAACCATTACTGATAAAGTCATTGAAGCTGCTACGGCCATTGCACTAATTCTCTTAATACCTTTTCTCATCTTTGCATTTCCCCTTTTCTATAATTTTTTTGGTTGTAACTTATTTAACAATATTCCTGCGCCTTCATGGTTGAAGCCAACCATGAAGGCAAGAAATATATTAAATCAGAAGCAATTAGTTTAATTTCACACTACCGTTTGTAAATGTAACATCCTTGATTTTTGCCATATTGCCATCACCAAAAGCTCCGCCTTCTGTGAAGGAAACAGCAGCAGTTTGAGTTGTTGTACCCAATACTGTAAATGTAATATTTGCTAATATACCATCAGTAGCGATAAGCTCATCTCCTATTGTGTTATCGAGGAATACAAAGCTTATTGTACCAGCTGTAGCGTTTATCTTAGTTGAGAAGTTAACTGGTGCATTTACAACTATATCTCCAGCAGTTACTTTTGTTGCTTTTAGTAATGTAGGATCATAGTTCATGTAGAAATTGAATGTACCAACATTTCCAACCTTAGATACGTTCTTCAATGTTACAGGCACTGTAATTGTAGTATCGCCAGCATTACCAGCTGCGGTTCCTATTGCTACAGCTAATCCAGTAGGTACTGGTGTTGATGCATCTATAGCAACACTACCATTCTTTAATTCAACATCAGCTATCTTTGTCATGTTACCATCTCCGAAAGCTCCGCCTTCATTGAATTTAACAGCTGTTGTTGTTTTTGCAGTTCCAACTACTTCAAAAGTAATATTTGCTAATACTCCATCAGTTGCAATTAGTTCGTCACCTATTGTATTGTCTAGGAATACGAAGCTAACTGTTCCCTTTGTTGCATCTATCTTTGTTGAGAAGTTTACAGGTGCATTTACAACTATATCACCTGCTGTTACTTTTGTTGCTTTTAGCTGTGCAACGTCATATCCAACATAGAAATTGAATGTTCCAACGTTGCCTACTTTTGCTGCATTTGCCATTGTAACAGGTACTGTAATAATATCTCCAGCTTTACCTGCTGCTGTTCCAATTTCAACGCTAAGCTTTCCAGCTGGTGTTGAATCAGAAACATTAACTGTTAATACAGGATTGCTATCTGTACCAAAATCAAATGTAAGTGCTTTTGGACCTACAGCTAAAGTTGATAAGTAGTTCTTTGATATTGTTACTGTGCTTCCTGATACTGTGTAATCAGTTCCACTTGTTAAACCAGTAATACCTTTGAAAGTATTTCCATTTGCTGTGTAAGTAACTACTACATTTGCAGGAGTATACTTATCAAAGTTTGCAGTTGTTGTGCTTAATGTTGCTGGTATAACTACAGGTGTTGAATCCTTAACTGTGACAGTTAATACAGGAGGAACTGTTGCTGTACCAAAATCAAATGTAAGTGCTTTTGTACCAACAGCTAAAGTTGATAGGTAGCTCTTTGATATTGTTACTGTGCTCCCTGATACTGTGTAGTCAGTTCCACTAATTAAACCTGTAATACCATTGAAAATATTTCCATTTGCTGTATAAGTAACTACTACATTTGCAGGAGTATACTTATCGAAGTTTGCAGTTGTTGTGCTTAATGTTGCTGGAATAACTACAGGAGTTCCTTCCTCTATAGCAACACTACCACTCTTTAATTCAACCTCAGCTATTTTAGTCATATTACCATTTCCGAAAGCTCCGCCTTCATTGAATTTAACAGCTGTTGTTGTTTTTGCAGTTCCTACTACTTCAAAAGTAATATTTGCTAATACTCCATCAGTAGCGATTAGTTCGTCACCTATTGTATTGTCTAGGAATACGAAGCTAACTGTTCCCTTTGTTGCATCTATCTTTGTTGAGAAGTTTACAGGTGCATTTACAACTATATCACCTGCTGTTACT
>JAEWZA010000340.1 GCA_023395575.1 Bacillota bacterium | reverse complement strand
ACTCATCATATATTGAGTCTAAAAGATTATTTATTTCAGAATTCTTCATGTCATTAGTTTCAATATTTGAATACGTAGAATTTAAGGAATAATTTACAAATTTAATCCCATATTTATCCATATTGTTATATATTTCTGTACCTATAACAGGTGCTAACGCCCAAAAACGACTTTTCATAGGCTTCAATTCCCTACATATTGAAACAGTGTTTTTTACATCATCAACGCTCTCACCGGGTATGCCCACCATAAAGCTACATCTAATCTCCTCAAATCCCATCTTTATTACTTTTTTAAGATTTTCAACAGCAAGATCTGCCTTAAATTTTTTACCTATAGCATCTAGACTTTTCTGGTTGAATGATTCAATTCCAAAACGAAGAAGCTTACAACCGCTTTCTCTCATTTTAGCTAATAAATCATCATGTACCGCATCTATTCGAGTTTCACATCCCCATACCATATCTAAATCCTTTAGTCCTAAAAGTAAACTATCCAACCATTCATTATTAGCTGTAAAAAAATCATCTCTAAAATTTATGTAATTAAACCCAAGAGTTTTAATTTGTTCTACTTCCTTCAGTACAGTTGGAACTGGAATCAATTTTAACTTTCTCTTCCAAATGTTCGAAGAAGAGCAAAATATACATTTATAGCAACATCCCCTGCTAGATATGTAAGGCAAAAACCCTATTTTATCCCTTATTTTCCCCAAATCAAAATATTCAAATCCCTTTGTCTGCAAAGGTAAATTACTTATATCATCAATCCTATCAAATTCTTTTGTCTTAATTATGTTATTAGCTTTATCTCTATAAATTAAACCATTAATTCCATCATAGACGCTAGAATCATTAATTGCTCTTAATAATTGAGGTAAAGAAAAATCACCTTCACCTTGTAAAATATAATCAATTTCTTTATTTTTACTTAATATATTTTCTCCATCCAATGTAGCATGTGGACCACCAACAATTATCTTAACACTACCTTTTAAGCTTTTTATAGTTTTACATAACTTAATAGTTTCTTCTGAGTAGTATGTATAAATAGGTATACAAAAAATACATTCAGTACTATTTTCAACAGAGTTTATAAGGCTTTCGTCATATCCATTCAATTCAAAATCAATGACATTAATTTGCTTAATAAATTCCTCATCCCTAATGCAAGAAATCAACTGGCAAATATTTAGTGGCAATTCATATGAAAAATCCTCCAGCCCCGATTTTGGATTGACAAAGTATACTTTCAGCATAAGACTCCTCCATCATTATTCAAGTATCTGATTTTCCTCATTACAATTAAGTATCTTTAAGTACAACATCCATTTTTTGTTTTAAAATATCTAGGAACTTATTTTCTATTTCTATAATCTCTTCAGCTGATAATGTGTTTTGGGTACTTGAGTATTTTATCTGAAGTAGTACAGAGTGTTTTCCTTGAGGTATACCTTTTCCATCATACAAGTCCCTTACAACTACCTTTTGAATAACATCACTTACAGATTTAATTTCTTCAATTATTGTCTTCACAAATAATTCCTTAGATACTAAAAAATTATATTCTCTAATTATTGGCTGATACCTAGAATCATATTTTATTGTTTTCTTATTTTTTGTAATATGCTCCAAACTAAACTCAATATACATTATGTCATTCTGAGCCAACTTACCATTTGGAATTCTATTTACCAATTCTTGATCTACCTGTCCATAGAATCCAATATTTTTTCCATTGACCTTTATATCAACACCCGTACCCTTCTTAAATAAAGGAATAAAATTCTGACTTTCTTCATAATTCATTCCAAACTCATCAAAAATAATACTTAGATAATTTGCTATATCGTAAAAAGAGTACTTAATATCATTTATTATTCCCCAACCCTTTTCTATTCTTATCCCTGTAAATATTATTCCAATTACATTTTCTTCCCTAAAACCTGTATCAGTATTAGAGTCTCTAAAGTAAGTTCTACCTATTTCATATAGAGCGAGATTTCTATTATCTTTTGATAGATTATAAGTTATATTTCCAAGTAATGAGTAGATTAATGTTGGTCTCATTAAAGCATAATATTGAGATATCGGATTTTGCAATATTATGTCAGAATACAAGCAGCTTTCTTCACCTATATTCAAGATTTCCATACTATTCGTGGGAATAAACGGGTAATTAATCATTTCATAAAAGCCCAAACCCGACATAATATTTCTTATTTCATTCATGTTTTCCCACAAATCATTTTTTACATACGCAGCCCTTATTAGTGGCATTGTGGCTTTAATATTATGATATCCATAAATTCTTGCAACTTCTTCAATTAAATCTATTTCCCTTAACAAATCAAGCCTATAATTAGGAATTCTCACCTTAATTATATCCTTATCACAGATTGTACACTCAAAATAATACTTATTCAAGCATGCTATAATTTCATCAATTGTTAAATCCGTACCTAATATTTCATTTGTTCTTGTTGCTCTTAAGGTTAATGAGTTCTCTTGTACACGCACGTACTGATCATAGTAAACTTCATCAACAACTCCTCCACAAGTCTCAACTATCATATCTGCACATGCCATCATTGAACCTAAAGAACTTGATATATCCACTCCTCTTTCAAATCTATAAGAAGATGGTGTTGATATTTTTAAAGCCTTTGATGCTAATCGTATATCAACTTCATTAAAGTTAGCACATTCAAGCAGGATATCACATGTCTTCTCTTCAATTGCCGAGTCTAACCCACCAATAATACCTGCTACTGAAAGAATTTTCTCAGTATCTGAAATGACAATATATCCCTCAGGAATCTCTACCTCAGTTCCACCCAATGTTGTAATTTTTTGTTTTTCCTTAGTTTTAGACACTTTTATTGTATTACCAGCTATCTTATTCAAATCATAGGCATGCATAGGTTGTCCCAGCTCAAACATAATATAATTTACTATATCTATAACTGGATTTATTGTATTAATAGAAAGTGCTTCTAACGACCTTTTAATATAATCAGGGGTTGTTGAGTTCATTTTTACCCCACGTATTATTATTGAAGAAAATCGCTTACATATATCGCTGTTTTCAATTTCAACATTAACCTTAAATCTCGAATTATCATTACTTGACTTAACTAAAGGTGTTCTTCCAACTATGGGTTTTTCACCATTAAACGCATTTACTTCCCTTAATACTCCAAGATGATATAATGCATCAGGTCTGTTAGCTTTTACTTCTATAGAAACTATTTTATCTTCTCCAAAGTCTGTTACTTTTTTTACTTCTAGCCCCTGTAAATTTAATATCTCCAGTGTTTTATCTAAATTCATTTTTTTACCATTTAGTCTTTGTAGCCAATCGAACGAGAACGTAAACATTAATTATCCTCCATTTTCATGTAATTATTATAATTGTTCCCATAATGAAATGTCATTTTCATATAGTTTTCTTATTTCAGATAATCCATAATATATGAGAGCTAACCTGTTTAGCCCTAATCCAAATGCTACTCCTGAATACTTTTTACTGTCATAGCCTACACCTTCGAGCACATTCGGATGAACCATACCAGCTCCTAGCATAGTAATCCAACCTGAATAGTTGCAGGTTCTGCATCCTTTTCCATTACACACATTACAAGACATATCTATTGCAGCACTTGGTTCTGTATATGGGTAATAAGAAGGACGAAACCTTATTTGAGTAGAATCTCCAAAGACAGTTTTTATAAACATAGTTAATAATCCCTTTAGGTCAGCAAATGATACCTTTTCACCCACCACTAAGCCCTCGATCTGGTAAAACATAGGAGTATGTTGAGGATCAATATCATCAACTCTATATACAGTCCCAGGAGAAATTATCTTAATTGGCGGCTTTGTCTTCTCCATAGTTCTGATTTGCACTGAAGAAGTGTGCGACCTTAATAATATTCCAGGCTCTTGAATGTAAAATGTATCCTGCATATCTCGAGCAGGATGATAAGCAGGCATATTTAACTTTTCAAAATTATTTCTATCTATTTCTATCTCAGGGCCCTGTATAACAGAAAAGCCCATATTGATAAAAACATTTTCTATTTCCCTACCCAGCTTTATTAATGGATGTATTTTACCAAATTTAATATTTTTTTTTAAAATAGTATGATCATATAAATTTTCATCTACTTTAATAGTTTTAAAACCTGCTTTTAATCCATTTAGACTTTCTTCAATTAGATTCTTTAAGTCATTTATTTGTCTTCCATAATCTTTTTTATTTTCAGTATCAGTAATTACCTTTAGTTCATCATATAAGTTTTTTATTTCTAACTTTAGATACTTCTTTTGTAGTTTAATAATATCATCGCTAGATAGATTTCCCTTTGATTCATTTAAGTAATTATCACTAATCTCTCTAATCTTCTCTGTAATACTAGCCAAGTTTAAATACCTCCTAAAAAATCAAGCTATATAGTTATAAAATTAGTTTAAGGAAAATAGCACTGACTACTATTCATTGCAGTTTTTGTTTCTGTAGTTATTTTTCCTGTTTTTATCCAATATAACACTTTACTGTTTATAAGTCAAATAAATTCTTTATTTGTAAATTTTGTAATTATAATTAATAGCTTAACCTGACCTCTTTGGCCATAAGATTTATCCAAGGTACACGAATGCCTTATTTAGAGTATAAATATTCATCTAAAAATATTTGTTTAAAGTCTCCATCAATTTTATCTCTATCTTCTTTAGATATTCTTGCCTCTAATAATATAGAGACTTGCTCCTGCTTATTCATAAGCAGTTTTTCTATTACTCTTGTGTAATACCCTGCTTCCTCATACGAGAAATACTTTGATGGATTAACCGGATAGAAATGTAGGCTGTCCCATAATTCATTTTTTATAACCGTAGTTCCATATTTTTTATTATAATCATTAAAATTATTCCAAAGCTTTGTTCCCGGAAAATCAAAAAGTGGTGAGTAGTGGGCTGAATCAATGTAATCTATCCACTTTATAATAAACTTGAGCGTACTTTTAACAGTTTCAGGTGTCTCTCCCGCGTAAAACATTAAATGCAGATGTAATATAGCATCCTTATATTTTTTTACATGAGTTATAAATTTTTCTGTCTTTTCAATATAATATTCTGGATTCTTTGTTTTTCCCATTAATCTTAGAATTTCTGGACTTGCTGTCTCCATTCCTATACCAAAAAGATTACAGCCAGATTCATACATTAGATCTATGTATTCTTCCCAATTTGCATCTACTCTGCTTTCTGAAAACCACTTAATAGAGTTAAAGTTTCTCTTTATTCCTTCACAGATCTTAATTGTATTTTTAACATCAACTCCAAATATAGAAGCGAGAAGAGGATATTCTCTATCCTTACCATAAATGCTTATAGCATATTTTAATTCTTCAAGAAATCTCTCACTATCCTTTTTTCTATATTTCTTACCATTTATAGAATAGTTAGTGCAATATTCACACGAACCATAACAGCCTCGGCTTTCCTCAACATAAGGAGGGTATGTTAAAAAATTTGGGTATAAGTCATATTTCAGGAAAGGCATTTCATTAAGATCTATAACATCTGATCTGAGTGTGTTTTCCAAAATATCATCATATATAACGTCTTCACAGTAGTCTTTACAGTTAAATACCTTTGCCCTAAACGGAGACAAATAATCAGTTTTTTGTCCGCCTTCCTTTTCTAACAAAGAGCGTCTAAAAACTATACCATTTATTTCACTAATAGCTCTCTTACCCTGATGGTATTCAAGCAATTCCTTAATGGGAATTTCACCTTCATATCTGACTACTACATCTATATCATTGCACTCTTTTAGAACCACACCACCTAATAGACCTATATGGTGTCCTCCAACTTCAACCAATATATCTGGATATATTTGCTTTGCTATATTAGCAATTTTTTTAACAGCTCTATAAGCTAATCCAAATGTTCCGCTTATTCCAATGACTCTAGGTTTCCCCATACTAAGAGTCTTTCGTAATTGCTTTTCAATATCACTAAACAGCAAAATATGATCTATGTGAACGCTGTATCCTTTCCAATCTAAGTATGTGCCTATTGATAGCAACCCGGGATTAAACACCTTATATGTAAGACCTGAAGGAATAAAAAGGTTTCCAAACTGTGCCGTCTTATCCTCTATATATTCTAGAGGAGGGTCAATTAGCAAAATATCATAATCATATGTATTTATAGTTATCACTCCATTTCATTAAGTAATTACATCTAAAATAAAAATTATCATACATATAACACCAACAAATTACTTATCAAACATTTTTTCAATTACTTGAGCAAAATGTCCAGCCTCTTCATAAGAAAAATACTTTGAAGGATTAATGGGATAAAAATGGAAACTATCCCATAGTTCATTCTTTATTATAGTAGAGCCATATTTTTCATTAAAATCATTAAATCTATTCCAAAGCTGTGTACCCGGAAATGCAATAAGAGGAAAAAAGTCTAATGCCCCAATACTATCCATATGGTTTACTAGAAATTTTAAGCTATTTTTTATAGTTTCCGGTGTTTCACCTGCATAAAACATGAAATTCAAAGCTATTTGTGCATCTTTAAACTTCGTTACATGTGATATCAAGCTATCTGCCTTCTTCAAATAATAATCTGGATTTTTCGTTTTATTCATGGATAGTAGAATTTCCGTGCTGCCTGATTCTAATCCTACTTCAAATTGTTTACAACCAGACTCGTACATTATATCTATATAATTCTCCCAGTGAACATCTACTCTAGTCTCTGAAATCCAGTTTAACGATCCATAATTCCTCATAATTCCTTCACATATTTCAATAGTATTCTTTACATCAACTCCGAAAATAGCTGCTAAGAAAGGATAATGTCTATCCTTCCCATAAATATTAGTCAAATATGATAATTCCTCTAAAAACCGTTTGCTTTCTTTTTTCCTATAATTCTTTCCATTCATAGGTAAATTGGTACAGTATTCACACTCACCATAACAGCCCCGACTTTCTTCAATATATGGAGCATATGACAAATAGTCTGGATAAAGCTCAAATTTAATAAAGGGCATTTCATTTATGTCTATTACTTTTGATCGGTTATAATTAACAAAAATATCGTCATATGTAATATCTATACACTGAGCATCTGTAACAAAATTTTTTGCAGTAAAAGGTGCAATATTTTTTGAACCAATTGACTCCTTCTCCTTTTCTAATAATGAAAGTCTAAAAATTATACCGTCTATATCAGTGATAGATTTTTTTCCATTTACATATTCTAGTAATTCCATCAATGGAATTTCGCCTTCATACCTGACCACAACATCTATATCATTGCACTCTTTTAAGGCAGTGCCTCCAAGCAATCCAATATGATGACCTCCCACAATTATAAGCACATCAGAATACTTTTTTTTAATGAGGCTAGCTATATAAAAAACATTTCTATAACTCAGACCATAAATCCCACTTATCGCGATTATCTTAGGGCATCCCCAGTTAAGTGAATCCCTTAACTTTTCTTCTATACCTTCTGTCAAGGGTATATCACATACTTTTACATCATACCCCTTCCAATCCAAGAAAGTTCCTATAGACAAAATCCCAGGATTAAAAAATTTTACAGGAAGAAATGAAAAATCTGTTAATACACCAAACTGAGCAGCTCTGTCTGAAACGACTTCTAATGGGGGATTAATAAGTAACACATCATAATCGTACCTTTTCATTATTAATAACTACCTCCTAAAACCTATTACAGAAATTAAATCTCTCTAATAGGGATACTTATAGTCATATTGAGAGGAAAAAACACTTAGAAATTTATCACAAGTAATCTCTTCAACTAATTAGAATATAAAATATCTTCAATAAACTTATTCTTATACTCATCAGGAACTTTACCTTCTTCATCCTTTGAAAACCTTGTTTCATGCATAGTATAAAATTGTTCTTCCTTTAAGATCAGTTTTTCCATCATTCGAGAAAAATGTCCTGCATCCTCATATGAAAAATATTTAGACGGATTCACTGGATAGAAATGCATACTATCCCACAACTCATTTTTTGTTATAGTTGTACCAAACTCTTTGTGATATTTCTCTATATTTTTCCATAATTGTGTACCAGGATATGCAATTACCGGAGAGTAATGAATAGAATGGATATCGTTTATCCACTTCATGATGAACGCCATATTATTCTTAACTGTTTCTGGACTTTCTCCTATATAAAACATCAAATTGATGTGCATGATCGAATCACTAAATTTTTTCAAATAAGATATTAGCTTTTCTGCTTTTTCTAGGTAATAATTAGGATTTATTGTCTTGTTCATCAATCTTAGAATATTATTGTTAGCTGATTCAAGTCCTACAGCAAATGCCTTGCAACCTGATTCATACATAATATCAATATAATTTTCCCAATTCAAATCTGTTCTAAATTCAGAAACCCATTTTAAAGAACCAAAGCTTCTCCTTATTCCTTCACAAATATTTACGGTGTTGTTTGAGTCAACTCCAAAGTTTGATGCTAAAATCGGATACTGATTATCTTTTCCATATATTTTTACACAGTGTTCTAGTTCACTTATAAATCGTTTGCTTTCTTTTTTTCTGAGCCTACGTGAGTTAATGAAACAACTAACACAATATTCACACCCCCAGCTGCATCCTCGGCTTTCCTCAACATAAGGAGGGTATGACAGATAATTAGGATAAAGTTCATATTTCAAAAACGGCATTTCATTTAAATCAACCACACTAGATATTTTGGGATTTTCTAAATATTCATCATAAACTTCAGTTTTTAACGAACATTCATAATTTATTTCATCATATTTAAAGGGTATAATACCATCACTAATTACTTCTTTGTTCTTATCCAGCTCTGATGCCCTAAACACAATACCATTTATTTCTGTAATTGAACGTTGCCCATTTAAAAATTCTAGTAGTTGTAGCATAGTTACTTCGCCTTCATATCTCGAAACCACATCAATCGATTCACAGTCTTTGAGCGCAATGCCACCTAAGAGTCCACTATGCTGCCCTCCTGTGACTACTAATACATCAGGGTATTTTCTTTTAATAATTCTAGCTATCTGCAGTGTTGGCAAATAGCATTGACCATAGGAACAGCTAATTGCTACCATTCTTGGCTTTCCATTATTTAAAATTTGTTTTAGATGCGGCTCTATTTGTTCAGTCAAAGTAATATCACAAATCCTAACGTTATACCCTTTCCAATCTAAATAAGTACCTATAGAAAGTATTCCGGGATTAAATGTTTTATAAGGAACTCCTGACGTTAGGTGAAGGCTTCCAAATTGAGCAAGCTTGTCCTGAATATATAATAACGGTGGATTTATCAATAAAACATCATAGTCAAAATTTCGCATTGAATTACTCCAATCTTTCTTATTAATAATATTGAGGAATTTAATCACTATTAGCGTTTAATTCCTACAATAAAAATTTGATTCCCCCTTGCAGCAGTATCACTGTTTTTGAACATATACTTTTCAAGATTATATATTTTATCGAATATTTCATCGTTTTCTAGAATATTTAGTATGTGGTTACTGGAGCCTCTTAATTGTGTTTCCTGCATACCTGGATATATTGTAATAGGAAAGCCTGAAACTAATTCCACATCAAGACCGCAATCTAAATATATTTTTTTTATGGAATCAGGAGTAAATAGATTCATGCTAGGCATTTCCTTTGTAAAACGTCCTCTACTGCTACTAGCAGCCTCATCTACCAACTCAAAGTTATTTACAAATATATTGAAAAATACATTATGGTATAAATTAGGAACAAGCGATATTACATACC
>JAEWZA010000319.1 GCA_023395575.1 Bacillota bacterium | reverse complement strand
TCATTCTTCCGGTAAACTCATCAACAATAATTACTTCTCCATCTTTAACTACATAATCCTTTTCATTTTTCATCAAGCCGTGTGCTCTAATTGCTTGATTAATATGATGGGATATAGTCATATTCTCAGGATCCGATAAATTTTCTATACCAAAATATTTTTCTGCCTTTTTAATACCATTTGCAGTAAGTACTGTTGTATGTGCCTTTTCATCAACAATATAGTCCTCATCAAATATTTCATCGCTATCAACCTTATCATCCATCTGCTTAATAACTCTTGCCTTTAATGTAATGGCAAAGGAATTAGCCCTCTTATACATATCAGTGGATTTGTCTCCTTGTCCTGAAATTATAAGAGGCGTTCTTGCTTCATCTATGAGGATTGAGTCAACTTCATCCACTATAGCATAGTGCAAGTCTCTTTGAACCATATCCTGTTTATAGATAACCATGTTGTCTCTAAGGTAATCAAATCCTAACTCATTGTTTGTTCCATAAGTAATATCACAGTTATATGCAGCACGCCTATCTTCATTTTCCATGTCATGTACTATCAAACCAACTGTCAAGCCTAGGAAGCTGTATACCTTGCCCATCCACTCACTATCACGTCTGGCAAGATAATCATTGACAGTTACAACATGAACACCCTTGCCGGCAAGAGCATTAAGGTATACAGGTAATGTAGCAACAAGAGTTTTACCTTCACCTGTTTTCATTTCGGATATTCTTCCTTGATGGAGAACAATACCACCAATGAGCTGAACTCGGAAATGTCTCATCCCCAATACCCTTCTTGAAGCCTCACGGACTACAGCAAACGCTTCTGGCAATATATCGTCTAGTGTTTCACCATTAGCTAATCGTTCTTTAAATTCTGGTGTTTTTGCCTTTAACTCAGCGTCTGTCAATTTTTGTATTGACGGTTCAAACCCATCTATCTGGTCAATAATCGGATAAATTCTTTTTAATTCTCTATCACTGTATGATCCTATTATTTTTTCAACTATACTTTTAATTCCCATAATTATACTCTCCATTCACAAATACATTGATTTGATTATTTTTTATTTACAACACATCAGCTCTCATTAAATAAGGGCAGCAGTTTGATTTAAATAAAGGCTGCCGACTTAGATACTTTAGCAATTTTCTCAACCCTAGCCGCTTTTATCTGTAAACCGCAATACAGAATACTAAAAATAAGCTGTTAATATTAGTCTACGTCCTATTATAAACTTTTATAAAAATTATTATTATTTTATAATATATACAAGAAATACAAAAATTTACTTCGTAAAGCCACATTAGCAATACCAAGCCAATTTCTGACAAACTAATTACCTATAAAATTGTATGATAAATCGAAAAAAAAGAAATCAGCAATAAGCTGGTGGCGAAGAATCTGCAAGACACAAAAAATCACGTCTTGTAAAAATGAATAATTTTTTATTTAAGTAAATAAATACAACAAGGATAACAGCTAATCCAAAAGTAGATGACAATATAAATAAAGGTACTGAACCCTTATTTATATTTGGAGCCTTTGAGTCAATAGAATCCTGAGAAATCAGCTTGTAAAATGCAGCTGGAGTTCCTTTTTTTTCTACTGTAGCTGTCTTTTTTACATTATAATCAGGGACAACATTTAGGTTGTCCTGTTTTACGTCAAAATAGGTAAGATTAACCAAGTAGTAATTAATTAATTCCTCAGAATAACAAACCCCACCTTCGGAAGCAAAAGCAGACAATATTAATATGCTTAAAAATATTTTTCTTAACATCATGTATGCTACTTATCCTTTTCCTCTAGTCTGTCTAAAACAAGATTGTACCCATCAGCTCCATAAACTAAGCATCTATTAACTCTGCTAATTGTTGCTGTGCTAGCTCCAGTCTGCTCACTTATATCAGTGTAGGTTTTCTTGTCTCGAAGCATTTTGGCTACTTCAAGCCTTTGAGCTAATGCTTTAATCTCAGATATTGTGGAAATATCCTCAAAAAATTTATAACATTCTTCTCTATTCTCTAAAAGTAAGATAGCGTCAAAAAGGCTATCCGTATGTTTATCCTGTAATTTGGAATTCATAATTAAAAAATCTCCTTACAATAAACAACGCAAATTGCGTTTAAAGCCACTCTACGTCTATTTCACACAAAACTACATCAAGGCTATTGATATGTGTAAATCGACTTATAAATACATCATTCAAACTCCCTTTATAGAAATACAATAACAGTTTTTTCAAGAACAGTCAAGGTTGTATGTTCTCATCATATACGTATCCTTTTAGCTACTAGCTCAACTTTCACCACAAACGCTATCGGTTTTCAAACTTATCAATGGTTTGTTGCCAAAATTATTTCTTTATTTTAAAAATTTTATAATGAAAAATATTTGTGCATGACATATAATGTAATTAGTAATTTTATTATTATTATTATTAGTATTTAAACTAATAAATAATAATTACACTAACTAATATATTTAAATTAATTTAATTCATATAGTATTTTAACCAAAAACAATACGTATATCAGCAAAAGATTTCTTTAAATAAGGTTTTCCACGTCATATTATTTTTTGTGCCTCCATTCTGGCGTGGACATCAGGTTTGAATACTAAACTGCAAAATGATAAAACCCATACACGTATCAATTTATGATATGAGTTTTATCTTTAATTTAGGGCACAAATTTAATCATGGAGATATCTAAATGGATGCTAACAAAATAGAACTAGGTACTAAACTAGAAGTAAAGATACCTTACACTAGCGGCAGTGATTCCTCAAACACTTATACCAGCCAGCTAATTGATATTATTGATAATAAAACTGTAAGTATCGCCGCTCCAATTAGCGAAGGAAAGTTTAAATACCTTAACATAGGATTAGATTTATTTGTATATTTTTTAGATGAGAATAAAGATTTTTTATTCTTTAGTGCTATAGTAAAGGGCCATAGGAAAAATGGTCCCATTGAAGCCTTTGACATAACTATTGTCAGTGAAATCAGCAAAGTACAGAGAAGGGATGCTTATAGGTTAGAAACGGCACTCACATGTAAATACTCTATTGTGGATTCAAAATTGTTCAATCCTGATAGCGCTAATTTTCCTGATATAAAAAATGCTGCTTTTAGTAATGCTTCAACTACAAATATAAGTAGCAATGGTATTTCTCTGCATCTTGACTCACCTCTTGAAGCAGGTGCTATTATATATATTATAGTAAATTTGGATCAAACCTCAAAAATCAAGGTTCTTGCTCAGGTAAAGCGTTTTCTTCCTAAAGATAGCGACAAATATTTGGTAGGTCTGCACTTCATAAAAATAGATACTCGTGACTCAGAAGTATTGACAAAATTCATATTTGCCCAGCAGAGGCTTATGCTAAAAAACAAAATGCCATCAAAGTTTAAATAAGTATTAACTCAACTATCTGCTAATTTCCTAACAATTTAAAAGGAGTCCTATTAAGGACTCCCTGTATTTAATGTTATTAATTATTTAGCACCCTTTGCCATATCAGCAAGTTGAGCAAATCCATTAGCATCATTTACTGCCATATCAGCAAGAACTTTTCTGTTAAGTTCAATTCCTGCTTTTTTCAAACCACCAATAAATTTGCTATATGATAAACCATTTATTCTTGCAGCAGCATTTATTCTTGCTATCCAAAGCTTTCTGAAATCTCTCTTTTTTAATCTTCTATCATTATATGCATAATTTCCGGATTTCATAACGGCTTGTTTAGCCATTCTAAAGAGCTTACTCTTTGCTCCGAAATATCCCTTTGCGAGCTTTAGCACTTTTCTACGTCTTGCACGAGTTCTCATCGCACCCTTTACTCTTGCCATAACCCTATGTCCTCCTTCTTATTTATATGGAATAAGTTTCTTTATTGTCGCTAAATTTGCGTCTGAAACATATGCTCCCAATCTATGATGTTTCTTAGCCTTTGTAGCCTTAGAAACAAGTCTGTGGCTTCTCCAAGCATGTCCAAACTTTATCTTACCAGTAGCTGTTACTCTAAATCTCTTCTTTGAAGCACTGTGTGTTTTTAACTTTGGCATAATTTTCTCCTCCTGTCTTACTGCTTTGGATTAAGTATCATTATCATACTTTTGCCTTCAAGTTTAGGTCTTTTTTCAACTATTCCAACATCCTTTACTGCCTCTGCAAACTTATCAAGTATCTCATGTCCTATTGAGGTGTAGTGCATTTCTCTTCCTCTGAATTTGATAGATACCTTTACCTTGTCTCCATTTTGTAAGAATTTATAAGCATTCTTAACCTTGAATTCAAAATCATGGTCTTCAATCGAAGGTGAGAATCTAACTTCTTTAATATTTATGATCTTCTGATTTTTTCTTGCTTCTTTCTCTTTCTTGGCAAGTTCGAACATATATTTACCATAATCCATAATCTTGCAAACAGGTGGTACACCTTGTGGTGCAATCTTGACTAAGTCAAGATTCTTATTACTTGCAAGCATTTGGGCATCCTTAATTGCCATAATACCAAGCATATTACCATCAGCATCTATAAGTCTGACTTCTTTATCTCGAATATCCTCATTGATCATTAATTCATTTTTGCTAATAACTGACACCTCCGAAATTTAATAGGCTGAAGATCTACTCCCCAAGTCCCGATATTTATAAAACACAATAAAAAAAGTGGATAGAAGAAATATCCACAATAATATCTAAGTCTTGAACGTATTCAACGTAAGGAACTGATATTAACCTTGTAAATCAAATGTTCACTAGGTGAGAAGTGGAAAACTTCTTCTTGTTTTGCATACCTATGATATCAGAAACTTTTCCTTTTGTCAAATTTATTTTTTACTCACCCTCGAAAATTTATTCTCAAGGGTTTTTCTCATACACCAAATGCTTGTATTCAAAGGGATTTTTTTCATTTTTCACCCCAGGCACGCTAGCTACAAGCTTCCACTTTGAATAATCAATTTGCGGAAAAAAAGTATCTGCCTGGAATACACTATCTATTTCAGTTATATACATTTTGTCTGCAATTGGCATAAAAGCACCATATATTTCTGCTCCACCTATTATAAAGCAATCCTTATCCTTAGTTAATTCTTTAGCCTTCTCCACTGAATCAACCACTATACATCCCTCATGAAAAAATTCTTTATTTCTGCTAATAATAATATTAGTTCTCCCTGGCAAAGGTCTGCCTAAAGATTCAAAAGTCTTTCGTCCCATAATAACAGGCAGCCCCATTGTAACCTTTTTAAAATAGGCTAAATCTGCTGGCAAGTGCCATGGCATTTTATTTTTGTAGCCAATGGAATTATCTTTCCCCATCGCAAATATTAGTGAAATCATACTGAAACTGCCCCCTTTATAAGCGGATGTGGGTCATAGTCTGTTAATGTAAAATCCTCATATTTAAAGCTAAATATATCTTTAACATCTGGACTAATGTTCATTTTAGGAAGATTTCTAGGTTCTCGCGAAAGCTGAAGCTTTACCTGCTCAATGTGATTTAAATATATATGTGTGTCTCCTAATGTATGCACAAAATCTCCTGCCTTTAAGCCACATACTTGTGCAATCATCATTGTAAGAAGTGCATATGACGCTATATTAAAAGGAACTCCAAGAAATACATCTGCACTCCTTTGATAAAGCATACATGAAAGTGTTCCATTTACCACATAGAACTGGTAAAAACAATGACATGGCGGTAAAGCCATTTTTTCTATCTCACCTACATTCCACGCACTAACAATTAATCTCCTAGAATCAGGATTATTTTTTATTTGATTAATAACATCACTTAGTTGGTCAATGGTTCTGCCATCAGAAGTAGGCCATGACCTCCACTGATGACCGTATATAGGTCCTAAATCACCATTATCATCAGCCCATTCGTCCCATATAGACACACCATTGTCTTTTAAGTATTTAACATTTGTATCTCCGTTTAAAAACCACAAAAGCTCATAAATTATAGACTTTAAATGCAGCTTTTTAGTTGTAACCACAGGAAACCCAGCTTGCAGGTCAAATCTCATTTGATTACCAAATGTACTAATTGTCCCAGTACCAGTTCTATCTTCTTTTTTCACACCATTTTCTAATATATGCTTACATAAATCAAGATATTGCTTCATTATGCTTTTCCTCCTATATTTTAATAACAATTAAATCACTCAAACCTTTCAGTTGAATACACTGGCTAAAGCCTAGTAATATCAAGCGTAGTAGCACTATCAATGAAAGGTTGCTTTAAAAATAATTGCATAGCTTAGCTTTCTGTAAAAACCACACAATATCGGTTTTAGCACACTATGAACCATGGATGGTGAATGTGTGAACGGTAAAAGCACTTCGACGAATCATTACTGATTCTAGCAATTATTTTGGTAACAAACCATTGATAATTCCGCCACAGAAATAGATTTTTATGTTCAAAAGCTAATATATTTTTATAAATAATTTTATTATCGGTTTAGTAGCTTAAAATTAATTAGAATTAAATTTGCTACTTTGATATTATTTCATAAATTTAATTTAAAAACAATGTTTTCTGCAAAGCAGCATTTCGCTACCCTTCGCCGCTATAATAAAGACTATTATTACCGCAAAATATCTGTATCTCACTTGTATTTCAATAAAAAAATGTATACCAAAATAGCATAAAAGTATCAATGAAAGCAATAAAATGCCTTGATTTGTTTTATTATCCAGAAGCAATCTGACAAGGCCTAAAAGCATCAGTATAAAAATAAATATATAATATATTTTTTCTAATTTCAGTACAATAGGTTCAAGCTTTTTTACTTCATTCGAAGGCACAAGTTGTCCATCTATTTTTTGATAAAATCCCCAGCTCAAGGTGTCAGTTCTAGCCCACATTATTTTTTGCTTCTCATTTATCAAAACAACAAGTTTTCTGAATCCTACAGATATACGTTGCATAATAACCTGTTTTGCTGTATTGTTCCTCTCATTTAAATCTTTTATGTTATATATATTATTTTCGTCATCAAAAGAAAATTGTCCCGTAGTCTCATAGTTAAGACCAACTACAAATTTCCAAAGAGGAAAGTTATTCGCCAATCCTTCTGAATTAATGCCAGTAAGTTTAACCAGAACTGAGCAGCCATAGCTTACAAAAATATAAGAAATAAGCACCAATATAGCACTACCCATCACAAGCCATTTACGGTTTGTAATTTTTTCAATTATCCCCCATATTATTAGAGCAACTATAATGATAATACCTATAGGTCTAACTACATTTCCAAGAGCAATTACTGCTCCTGAAACAATGCCTTTGACAGCCCAATTTAGCCGTTTCGAAAGTAGTATATAAACAGCTGCCAAAAACATACACGCTGCAAAATGCTGATTTGTTAACACTGATGCCAAGAAATACGGAGCAGGATATAAAAGATACAAAAGTGCTACCACTCTTGCGGTATATTCATTTGATACTTTTTGAGCTATAAGGTATATAAGTACATTTATACCAGCTATAAAGAAGCAGTTCACTAACTTTAATGGAAGTAATCCAATTCCAAAAAGCTTCATAATAACCGCATAATAAATAACAGGTCCAGTTTGATATGCCCATGTCTTAAAATACAATATATCTTGAAACCATTTTTCACCATTTAATAGTTTAATTGCATACTGATAAAAAACTGCAAAATCAGAAACGGGCTTTGTATCTGTAAAAAATATTAGTATGCCCTTTGAAATAATTACCAAAAGAAAAATAACAGCTACAAAAGCCTTATTTGAAATTGTTATACGACAGGATACAAAGTGTATGCATACAAATATACTTAACACTAATAAAGTACAAATAGTATATATTCTAATGTATTCACTTACAAAATAATTAAAATTGAGATAAATTAAATATAATGAAAAAACGGCTAGTATAGAAATAATCGCCTTATTAAGAATAGCTCCAATTTTTGTACTACCAGCAGTTCTATTATAATTAGCCATTCTATTATCCATATTAGCCTCAATTAACCTGCCTAATGTCCTTCTTTTCATCATTATTTTTATCATCAAAGCCTATTAACTCACCAACTATATATAGAGGCCTAGCCTTCACTTCCTCATATATTCTACCCACATATTCTCCCATAATACCTAAAACAATTAGCATAACACCATTAAAAAACAGAGATACCGCCATTGAAGATGCCCATCCTGATGCAACATCGTTCTTGACAAACTTCTGTATTAAAACCACTATAAGATAAAAAAAGCTAAAGGCTGAAATAATCATGCCTGTAAAGGTTGCCAGCTTTAATGGTTTATATGAAAAAGAAAATATTCCGTCTCCCGCAAGCTTTATCATTCTTTTAAGAGGATACTTTGTTTCTCCAGCAAACCTTTTTTCACGTTTGTATTCCACACTAGTCTGCTTAAATCCAACCCAACTCACCAATCCTCTAACATATCTTGAACGCTCAGGCAGACCTTTCATTGCATCACATACCTTTCTGTCAATAAGCCTAAAATCACCAACATCAACTGGCAGCTTAACATCTGTCATACTGTCAAGAAAACGATAGTACATTTTTGCAGTAATTTTTTTAAAAAAGGTTTCGCCTTCTCTTTGAAGCCTTTTTCCATATACTACTTCATACCCTTCCTGCCACTTTTCAACCATTTGCATGATAACCTCAGGAGGGTCTTGCAAGTCAGCATCAATTATTACAACTGCATCACCCTTTGCATAATCCATACCAGCAGTAATTGCTATTTGGTGGCCGAAATTTCTTGCAAAATTTATAATGCGAACCTGCGGGTTATTCTTTGCAATCTGACCCAACTTAAAGTATGTATTATCTTTGCTTCCATCATTAATAAAAATGTATTCAACTTTCATAAAATAATCCTTGAATACCTCGGATAATCTTCTATAGGTTTCTTCTATAACTTCCTGCTCATTGTAAACTGGAACAACTATTGACAGCAATTTTTGTTGCATATACTGTTTCCTCACTTTCAAGCTGCGTTTATTACAAAATTCATTATAACATACTAGTTATTCTAATTTGTATTAATAAATTGAATAATCCACTCAATTTTTTTAGATGTGAAAGTTGAGTAAATTATTATAACGCCTAAATTCAAAATGAAATCTTTAGCTTGTAGAAAAAATTCATTACATCATAATTATTATCAAATAAAATTAAAAATAAAACTATATTTAAAATAATTTAGCGGTTCTTTAGCAATTTCTATTTAGCTTGTATTTTACTTCAAATAAAATATCCAATTGTAAAATTTCTGTATACTGATGTCTTATTACAAAAAATAGTACGCGAGTGCAATATATATCTAATTCCAAAGCTCGGTTAGAAATTGATGCTAGAATATATTAGGTAAAGAACAAGTATTGCAGCCGACACAGCGAAAGTAAGTAGCTGTGAGTATTACATCAATACAGGATGCCTTGTGTTATACGGTCGGCCAAAGTGCTTGTTCTTTACCGAAATATTTCAGCGTTAATTTCGGGAGCGAGCCATTGATATATACTGCACGGGAGTGCTATTTAAGCAGTTTAATGTTGATATATAATATTCTTGTTTTGCTACAGCACATTAAAGCTTGCATTGCACTTTTTACCCTTATCTAGCCTTAGTTTTTACTTCCTCAACAATTTTATTTACAAAATCCTGAACAGCTAAAGCTCCAAGATCTCCTTCTTTTCTGGATCTAACGGCTACAGCATTGTTCTCCATTTCCTTATCACCAATTACCAGCATATATGGAGTTTTTTCCATCTGAGCTTCTCTAATCTTATAACCTATTTTTTCATTTCTTGTGTCAACTTCAACTCTGATGTCCTGCTGTTCAAGCAGCTTTTTAACCTCATATGCATAGTCATGATGCTTGTCAACAAGCGGCAATATTTTTACCTGTACAGGTGAAAGCCATACTGGGAAGGCTCCTGCAAAGTGTTCTGTCAAAATAGCAATAAATCTTTCAATACTTCCAAATACAACCCTGTGAATCATTACAGGTCTATGCTTCTCTCCATCAGCACCAACATAAGTCAAATCAAATCTCTCTGGCAAATTCATATCCAACTGTATAGTTCCGCACTGCCAAGTACGTCCAATAGAATCTTCAAGATGGAAATCTATCTTAGGTCCATAGAATGCACCGTCACCTTCATTTATTTTGTAGTTTATGCCTTTAGAATCTAATGCTTCCTTTAGTCCATTAGTAGATAACTCCCACATTTCATCAGCACCAATTGATTTTTCAGGTCTTGTAGAAAGTTCAACATTGTACTTAAATCCAAATACTTTATAAAAATCATCAATTAAGTTAATTACGCCTGTCACTTCATCCTTAATTTGTTCTGGTGTCATAAATATATGAGCGTCATCCTGGGTAAAGCATCTTACTCTCATTAATCCATGCAGGGCTCCAGACAACTCATGCCTGTGTACAAGACCAAGTTCACCCGCTCTTACTGGAAGATCCCTGTAAGAATGTAGCTTTCTTTTGTATACTAACATACCACCTGGACAGTTCATTGGTTTAATTGCAAAATCCTGCTCATCTATATCTACAGTATACATATTTTCTCTATAATTTTCCCAGTGACCTGATCTAACCCATAGTTCCTTATTTAAAATCATAGGTGTTTTTATTTCCTGATATCCTGCTTTTTTGTGCTCACTGCGCCAAAAATCTTCAAGCAAATTGCGAAGCACCATTCCTTTAGGCATGAAGAATGGGAATCCTGGGCCTTCATCCATTATGTCAAACAAATCCAATTCTTTTCCAAGCTTTCTATGGTCACGTTTTTTAGCCTCTTCCATTCTAAAAAGATATTCATCAAGCTGGCTCTTCTTAGGATATGCAGTACCATATATTCTTTGAAGCATTTTATTTTTCTCATTACCTCTCCAATAAGCACCTGTAGCACTCATAAGCTTTATTGCTTTAATCTTTCCTGTTGAAGGCAAATGAGGACCAGCACATAGGTCTACAAAATCACCCTGCTTATAAAAGGATATTTCTTCATTTTCAGGTAGTTCCCTAATAAGCTCTACTTTATATAATTCGCCTTTTTCCTCCATAAATTTAATAGCCTCGTCTCTAGGAAGAGCAAATCTTTCTAACTGGAGATCCTCTTTAATAATATTCTCCATTTCTTTCTCAATTTTAGCTAAATCATCAGGTGTAAAATTCTTTTCAGTGTCAAAGTCATAGTAAAAACCATTATCAATTGCAGGTCCTATTGCTAGCTTAACATTTGGGAATAGTCTTTTAACAGCTTGAGATAAAACATGTGATGTAGTATGTCTATAAGCTAACCTTCCACCTTCGTCATCAAAGGTCAATAGGTTTAAATTACAGTCATCTTCAAGCTTGAAGCTTAAATCCTTTACCTTTCCGTCAACCTCACCTGCTAATGCCACTCTAGCAAGACCAGCGCTAATGCTTTCAGCAACCTCTTTTATTGTAATGCCCTTCTGGTACTCTTTTGAGCTGCCATCCTTCAAAGTAATTTTTATCATAGCATATACCTCCATTTTATTTTTCTTAATTTTCCTATCAATTAGTAAAATTATTTTGTTATCATCAATTATTTCTTAGCAAATAAAAAAACTCCGTCCATATATAATATAAGGACGAGAGTTATTCTCGCGGTTCCACCCTACTTGCTGCTCATTTTGTACAAAATGTATTTGTTATATAGAAATTATTGAGCAAATCTACATATATCACTCATCACTAATAAATCTGCATTTTGTACAAGGATTATAACGTAATCAACGATGTAGCTCAGAGGTGGTCTTCAGTAAAGCATAGGCTTGAACACTTTCAGCTAGTGTGCTCAATCTCTGAAGCCTTGTTTCTTACCTACTCTTCTCATCAACGCTAATTTCAATATTCAAGACAGTTTTAAAATATCTTCTTTTAATTATATTCTCACAATTTTGGTGTGTCAATACCTCTTCAATTTGTGTAATACTGGAAGCATATTCAATTTATGTAATATTGGAAGCAAAAGTATTTTACACACTTTTAGTCTTATCCTTTAAACTTAATTGCACGTTTAAGCACAGGCAGTATTATCAAAGCAAGAGCACCGCCAATAAGAGCAGTTATTAATTGCGGAATGGAAAACATATTTGCTACAACAATAGCCTTTTGTTCTGGAAGCTTCAAGAAAACAGGAATTGCAAGCTTCACAATACCCAGATATAAAACTAAAAATTTAGCAACAGCTGCCACAAGCATTGCAATAACATATGATAGCTTAATTTTTTTAGTCTTACAATTCCCAATCTTGTGCCATAGAATTATCAACACAATATTACCCACAATTATAAATGGAATTAACGACCAAAATGGTCCTATACCAAAAATTTTTGCACATATCGGTGAAATTACGCCCACTGTTATTCCCGTAGACACTCCACAGGTCATAACTGATACAATTAAAATCAAATTGACAATTGAACCTGTTACTAAGGTATTGCCAAGTGAAGAAGTTGCTGCCTGCATTACAATGAGTAAGGCTGTAAGTGCTGCTGTTCTTGTAATCCATAAAACTTTATTGTTCATAACTAATTACTCCTTTTATGTAAATTTATATGCTCAATTTCAAAGCATATTTTTTATTAGTTGTTACATCTAACATCAAATCTCGAAAATCTGAGCAACTTTTCTCAATAACTAACTTACCCACATGAAAAGTTTATTGGTGTTCAAACTTATCAATGGTTTGT